>VGIY01000211.1 GCA_016867695.1 Candidatus Eiseniibacteriota bacterium
TGGCCGACCGTCGATGTCCACCGCCTGGAAGTCGGGGGCACCCTTCACCCGCAGCGCCAGCTCGTTGACCTTGTAGCCGTACTGCGGCATGGAGCGCGGATCCAATCCGCAGTCGGCCTCCAGCTCATGCAGCAGCGGGCGCAGCCTCGCCAGGTCGCCGGCGTCGTGTTCCGCGGCGATGACGAGCGCCTCGAGGCGCGCCTCGCAGCCCCCGGGCGTTCCCGGATAGCGATTGGCGACGCCCCGCAGGCGGTCGACGACGGCGTCGGATGCCGCGCGGGGAAGGTCGCGCACCTCGCCCCGGAGCTGGCCGTACCAGTCGGCGCGCACCTTCCAGAGGGCGGCCGCGGCCGCGCCGATGCTGTCGGCGTGGCGCGCCAGGATCTCGTCGGCGGTGCGCACGAGCTCGTGACGGCCGAGCGTCCAGGGACGGCCCTCGATCTCGGGCAGGAGCGACTGGGCCCGCAGGCGCTCCATCAGGAGGGCGTAGGGAGAGGCGGCGGGATGCTCGCGGCCGAAGCGCTCGATCGCGGCCAGCTCGCGCTGGAGCACCTCGAGGCGCATCCGCGCGGCCACGGCCCGCGGATGGACCATCGTCGCGTAGGCGGCCGGGCGGCGAAGCTCGCCGTAGTAGCTGCGCAGCGAGTCGAACGAGGGGAAGGAGGGCTCGACGCCCGAGTCGAACTCGCGGAGCGCGCGCGCCAGCGCGGCGCGGCCCCGCTCCTCGCCAGCCCGCAGGGCGCCCTGGATCGCCAGCCAGTCGGCCCCGGCGCGCACGCCGGCCAGGTCGGGATCGGCCTCGGCCTCGTCCGGGTCGGCATAGCCCTTGGCGATCGCCCGGCGCAGCGCCTCCGTCGCCTCCGCCACGCGGCCGGCGCGGCCGTAGGCGCAGGCGCGATGGTACTCGGCCAGAGCTCCCTCGGGCACGAGCGCGTCGAGGAGGGCGAAGTGCTCGAGGGCGCGCTCGAGGCTGTCCGCCTCCAGCGCGGCGTAGCCGGCGGTGAGGGCGGCCCGGAACTGCATGGCCAGGTCGCGATCGGGCGCCGCCGGCAACCGCGGCGCGGGCTCCTCGCGGGCGCAGCCGAAGCCGGACAGCGGCAGGAGAAGCGAGAAGAGCAGGGGAAGGAGAGGCGCGATGCGCATCCCCGGCGCCCCGGACGACAAGAGGCGCGAAAGGGGCCCGAAGCGGGACATGGTTGACCTCCTGGCACGAGAAGGATCCCGAGGCTGGGCGCCGCGGGGCTTCTGAACCTTAGCGGGGGCGCTCCGGGTGCGCAATCGCGTAGATGAGGCGCACGGATGATGCGTTGATGATGCGTGGGCGCTGCGGGTCGGGACCGCGCAGATCCCGCGCAGATCCCGCCCTCGGGCGTCCCGCTCATCAGCTCCGTTCCTCCGGCCCGACATGCATGGCAGTGCTGTGTAGTGCTGCCTGCGGCGCTGCAAGGCACCTGCGTCCGCCGGGACCTCGCCGACGCCCCGGCCGACCGGTCGAGCGGTGCCCGGTGGCCACCGGATGACCTCGAAGAGGTCGTAGAGCGCCTTGGCTGATGGGCCGGGGCCGTAGTGGAAGTGAGGGTCCCAGCGTATCCGAATCGTCTGGATAGATCTGCCAGCGTTTCCTGGCAAGTATCGCCAAACCGACACAGACCGTTCATTCGGTACGTCTTGCCGCCTGGATCAACGGCCAGTACTGGGAACGCAACTCCTGCACCACATCAACGAGGGATGCTCCTCCCGCGTCCAGGTCGTTCCTGGCGATGAATGCGTCCCACATGCGGGACCGGGAGACGTCCGCGAATTCGTCACCCAAACCAGGGGGGATCTCCGTAGGGATCTCCGTGCCTCGGCGTGAGAATGTGGCCCGCAGCGCCTCAATGAGATCCTCACGCGGCAACGCCATGGTGCGGTTCATCCGCAACAGGTCGTAGTAGTCCTTGAGCCGGGTGTTGATGTCGCCGAGCGCGACCATGGCCTCGAGCTTCTCGGCGGCCACGAACTCCGGCCGGTAGGTCAGGATCCTGGGAGCGTCCTGTTCGAGCAGTGTCGGGTACGCCAACTCCACGGCCGATGATCCGGCAGCGTCACCGAACCCGATATCGATCTGCACCGGCATGCGGGTTCTGCCGAGGGTGGCGACGAGCTTGATCCGGACCCCATCGTACAGCGAGGCCTCGCGGATGGCTTCGCCTCTGATCGTATCCGGCAGAAAGTCCATGCCGTCATCGTCGACTGCCACGGCCGCGATATCGGCGATGACGCCTTCCAACCTGCGGATGTCCGGGGTGCCGTGTCCGAGCAGATCCAGGTCCCGGGTCGGGCGGCCCACCTCGTGCTGCCAGGCATAGAACAGGAAGGCACCCTTCAGCATGAAGGCGGATCTATGCGGGGATCGCCCCAGCCGGTAGAGGAAGCGTTCCAGAGCGTACCTCGTCAGCACCCGTTGGAAGGCGGTGTTGTCCCTCTGGGCGATATTGAGCAGCCTCTGCCTGACCGAGGCCTGCAGGCGGGCGTGGTCCTCGGCCGTCACGCGAGCGCCTCCAGATAGGGCCTCATGACGGTCTTGACGCGACAGATCCCCGCGAAGCTCCAGATCTGGGCGGGCGTGGCCCGCCGCTGGGTGAGGCAGTCCCTCAGCGCCTCGACAGCGACGTCCAGGCCGACCCGGCTGCGGAACTTGAAGCAGTCGGCGACGGTCTTGGCCGGATCGTAGATCCGCACGGGGACCTGCCCCACCAGGTGGGTCGTGATGCCGCTAGTGAATGAGAGGCCGGTCATCCTGAAGACCTGGACGGCAGCCGGGGTGTCGGACGGGGCCAGCTTGGAGCCTTCGACCGCGAGCCAGATCGAGCGGGGCGACTGGGTCGTCAGCTCGTGGAACCGAAGCGCCGAGAGCAGGCACACCACCATTCCGGGATATCGCTTGGCCGTGACGGCCAGGGTGTCGTCCTCGGTCGGTTCACGGTCGGGCAGGACGTACTGGCCGCGCCCGAGCTTGGCAAGGTGTCCTTTCGCCACCAGGCGCTGGAGATAGGCGACCGAGTGCCCACGCTCCCGGAGGTCGCGCGGCCTGAGGATGCCAAGGGAGGCGGCCAGTTCGAGGATTGCGGCCTCGTTGGGGCTCAGCTTTTCGGATTCCTTGCTCATTCTTGACCTGTGTCCAAATAGCGAACGTTGTGCTTGTTCGTTCGCTATTAAGACACACATTGGGAGAGGCGCAAGAAGAATGCCTCTTCCGGCTTTCTGGTGTCCAGATTTGTTGATGGATCGGACGGGTGATACCGTCCCGCCTGAACCGCGAGGGCGTGGTCTCTCCGAAGGCCAAGGGCTGGGCGATGCCGCCGATCCGGGTCATCATCATGAACCCCGTGTGCGTCGGGCGCTTGGTCTGGAATCGGCGGCGGATGGGCAAATCTCACCGCATCGCCGACCGGCGCGAGGTCGAACGCGACGGCTGCGGCCGACGGCGCCTGAAGTGGAATGACCCTACCACCTGGACGAGCAAGTGGCGCAAGGACGGCACGCGCATCGGCACGGCCTACTACGTCTGCGGCGCTGCATGAAGGACCGCCTCGGCCGGCTTTTGGGCGAGCGTCAGGGAATCGAGGACCGTCTTCGCGAGCTCGATCGGGCTCCGGCCAGAGGACCGAACCCGTCCGTCCTCGTCGATGCGATCCTGGCGGGCCTGCAAGACGCGCGGCAGCTCTTCGAACACGGCACCATGGAAGAACGCAAGCGCGTCATCCGTGCCTTTCTCGAGAACTTAGCTGTCGATGGTGTGAACGGAAACGGCGCGCTCAGGGCAAGAAGAATCCCCGATGCTCAGGGCATCGGGGACTCCTTCAATATGGTAGCGGGGGCTGGATTTGAACCAGCGACCTTTGGGTTATGAGCCCAACGAGCTACCGGACTGCTCCACCCCGCACCAAACCGCTGTCTGGCCTCTTGAGGCCGAAAGGGCACTCTACGCGACCCCGGCCCGACCTGTCAATGTCGGTCTCGCCGGCGGTCAGGCACCCTCCGGGCCGCGCCGCCCTCGCGTCGCCCTCGTCTCCGCCATCCGGGCCGCGCCGCCCTCGCGTCGCCCTCCGGGCCGCGGCGCCCGCGCGTCGCCCTGCGGGCCGCGCCGACTAGCGCCGCGCCAGGCGAAGGGCCCGCTGGCTGAAGGTCTCCGCGCCGTAGGCGGCCGCCTCGCCGATGCAGCGGTCATCCTCCGCATCGCGGGGCAGGATGTAGGCGCGCTCGTTCGACCTCAGGAAGCCGAACTCTTCGCGCGCCCGTCTCTCGAGGATGTAGCCGCCCCCCCGGTCCAGCTCGGCCAGCACCAGGTCGAGCGAGTCGCGAGAGGCGCGCAGCATCTGGCAGGCGGCTTCCCTTCTCTGGACCTGGCTCTTGAGCGCGGCCAGGCGCAGCCATCCGTGCGGGCTGAGGAGGAGCGAGTAGAGGCTGTAGACGCCGACCGCCAGCAGCGCGAAGCGCTTCCATTGCCCGCGCGTCGACTGCCAGAGCCGGCGCAGCACGGGGCTGCCCGCGGTCGCTCCCCGTTCGCCGTCGGGACGGCGCGGCGAGGGGTTCACCCGCCGCCCGCCGCCGCGAGGCCAGATGGGGAGTTGCTCGAGCCGCATCGTTCCAGCCGATCCTCCCGCTGGCGCGATCCTACCGGTTCCAGCGGGCGAAGGCGCCGATCCCGGGGTAGCGCGCCTCCTCGCCCAGCTCCTCCTCGATGCGCAACAGCCTGTTGTACTTGGCGATGCGCTCCGAGCGCGACAGCGAACCGGTCTTGATGAAGCCGGTGTTCATCGCCACCGCCAGGTCGGCGATGGTCGTGTCCTCGGTCTCTCCCGAGCGGTGCGAGATGACGCTGGTGTAGCTGTTCTCCGTCGCCAGGCGGATGGCCTCGAGGGTCTCGGTCACCGTTCCGATCTGGTTGAGCTTGATCAGGATCGAATTGCAGATCCCCTCGGCGATGCCGCGGCGCAAGCGTTCGGTGCTGGTGACGAAGATGTCGTCGCCG
>VGIY01000212.1 GCA_016867695.1 Candidatus Eiseniibacteriota bacterium
CGGGGAGACGGGGTCGATGTCGTCGTCTCCGCAGGCCGCCAGCAGGAAGAGGACGGACAGGGCCGCCGCGAAATGCCTCATGCGCATGGAACCCCCCTCGCTCGCCGACCCGCGCGCCGGATCACCGCCCAGTCTAGCGGGATTCGGGGCGGATGGGATCCCGGCCGGGCCGGGCTATCGCTCCTGCTGGCCAAGGCACTCGCCCATCTGCTGGAGCTTGGCCTCGCGATCGACCAGACTGGCGTCGAGGCGCAGGTGGGGCCGGACCTCGACTCGGGGCAGGCAGGCGCTCCAGAGCTCGCGGGTCTTGGAGCGCAGGCTCTCGCGCAGGATGTAGATCTCGGGGATGAGCGCCTCGCCGGCCGGCACGAACCAGGCGACGAGCGTCCAGTCGATGTCGGGCACATAGCTGTAGGGCACCTCGTAGGCGCCGTCGGGGCCGGTCAGGCCCTCGGCCAGGAGGAACCCCTCCTCGAAGATCTTCACCGCCGCGCCGGCCAGCGGCGTCCCCCGGCCGTCGGTGACCGCGCCGTGCAGCACGGCCTGCGCCCGCCGCGCTCCCGGATCCGAGGCCGGGGCGGGGGCCGGGGGCGGCTCGCCAGGGGCCGCCGCGGGCTGGGCGGAGGGAGCGGGCGCCGCGAGGGCCGCGACGACCAGGCCGGCGAGCAGGGCTGCTGCCAGGATTCGTTTCACGGCATCGTCCTCCAGGCGCCGGCGAGGGCGCCCATCGATCGCGCACCGTATCTGCGGGCGCCGTTCAGGGTTCAGTCGGCCGCCAAGCTAGCAGTCGCCCCGGCGACCGTCAAGAGCAAAGCCGGAACCCCGCCGCACATCGTCCTGCGGGGAAACGCCTTGCGCCTCCGCCCCCCGTTTGCTAGCTTCCCGCGCGGGTGAGCGTGGCGCGCGGGTCTTTCTATCCTTCCAACAACCAGAAGGTTACCCGGTTTCATCGGGCGCACGCCGCAGGGACGCGGGAGAGGCAGGCTCGATGCTCTTCGATCGATTGCTCCGCTACATGTCCAGCGACATCGCCATCGACCTCGGGACGGCCAACACGCTGGTCTACGTGCACGGGCGCGGCATCGTGCTCAACGAGCCCTCCGTCGTCGCCGTCGAGCGCGCCAGCCGCCAGGTGCTGGCCGTGGGGCGCGAGGCCAAGGAGATGCTCGGCCGCACGCCCCAGGCCATCGAGGCGGTGCGCCCGCTGAAGGACGGGGTCATCGCCGACTTCGAGATGACCGAGGAGCTGCTGCGCCGCCTGATCCAGAACGTGCAGAAGTCCCGCTTCGTCGTCCACCCGCGGATCATCGTCAGCGTGCCCTCCGGGATCACCGAGGTCGAGAAGCGCGCGGTGCGGGATTCGGCCGAGCGCGCCGGGGCGCGAGAGGTGCTGCTCGTCTCCGAGCCCATCGCCGCGGCCATCGGCGTGGGCCTGCCCGTCGACCGGCCGGTCGGCAACATGGTCATCGACATCGGCGGGGGCACGACCGAGATCGCCGTGATGACGCTCAACGACATCGTCCATGACACCAGCCTGCGCGTCGGCGGGGACAAGATGGACGAGGCGATCCAGCAGTACATCAAGCGCGCCTACAATCTCCTCATCGGCGAGCGCACGGCGGAGCTGATCAAGCTCGAGATCGGCAGCGCCTTTCCGCTCGAGGAGGAGCTCGAGCTCGAGATCAAGGGGCGCGACCTGATCGGCGGGATCCCCAAGACGATCAAGGTCACCTCCGTCGAGATCCGCGAGGCGCTGCAGGAGCCGATCAGCGCGATCGTCGAGGGGCTCAAGCAGTCGCTGGAGCAGACGCCGCCCGAGCTGGCCTCCGACATCGTCGACCGCGGCATCGTCATGACCGGGGGGGGCTCGCTCCTGCGCGGCCTGGACCTGCTGCTGCGCGAAGCCACCAACCTGCCGATCACCGTCGCCGAGGACGCGCTGCTCTGCGTCGTCCTTGGCTGCGGGAAGATCCTGGACAGCATCGAGATCTACGAGCCCGTCCTGATCCGGCGCGGCCATCGCTAGCGCCGGCTGCGAGGCGAGCATGGCGCGCCGCGGTTTCGTCCGCCCCGGCCTCTCGGACTGGCTCTTCCTGGCACTGACGCTGGTGCTCTCCCTCGCCCTGCTCGCCGCCGGGCCCGAGGCGCGCGCCGGAGCGGCGCTCTTCCTCGGCCGCACGCTCTTCCTGCCCTTCCGCCCCGCGCTGGCGATCCAGCCGGGGGCGCCGGAGGCGCGGCGCGAGATCCTCGCCCTGCGCGAGCGGCTGGCGCGCGAGTCGCTGGAGTGGAGCACGTTCGAGGAGACGCTGCGGGAGAACGATCGCCTGCGCCGCCTGCTCGATTTCCGGGAACAGGAGACCTCCCCGCTCGTGCCGGCGCAGGTGGTCGGCCGCTCGCTGGACCGCTTCGGCGAGAGCTGGCTGATCGCCCCCGGGGGCGGGGCGCCGGCGCGGCCGGGCCAGGCGGTCGTGAGCGTCGACGGCCTGGTGGGTTGCGTCTACGCTGCCGACGGCGGGTTCGGGAACGTGCGCACGCTGCGCAACGGGGCGCTGCAGGTCAGCGCCATGCTGAGCGGCACGCGTCACGCGGGCATGCTCCACTGGCAGCCGCTGGCCGGGGGTCTGGTGCTGACCGGGATTCCCATGCACGTCCCCGTCCGCCGCGGGGACGAGGTGATGACCTCCGGCTACGGCGGGATCTTCCCCAAGGGCATCGCCGTCGGCGAGGTCGTCTCGACGGGCGACGACTCGACCTCGCTGGTCAAGCGCGTCGTCGTCCGGCCGCGCACCGACTTCGCCGAGACCGAAGAGGTCTTCCTGCTGGGGAACTGAGCGGATGGTCTGCGCGCGCTACCTGGTCGCCATCTTCGCCGCCTTCCTGCTGGAGGGCGCGGTGGCCTCGCGTCTGGCCGTCGGCGGCGCGCATCCCGACCTGGGGCTGGCGCTGGTCGTCTACGCCGGCCTCTTCCATGGCCGCCCGCTCGGCGTGGGCGTCGGCTTCCTCGTCGGGCTGCTGCGCGGGTGCCTGGAGCCGGAGTGGTTCGGTCTCGAGGCGCTGCTGCTGCCCTGGGTCGGCTTCGCCGCGGGGTCGACCTCGAATGTGCTCAACCGTTCCCATCCGATCCTGCAGGGCATCCTGATCGCGGCCCTCCTGCTGCTCCACGACCTGGCGCGCGCCGGCGTGCTGGCCGGCGCCTCGCCCGCCGGCGCCCTGGCCCTCTGGGTGAGCGAGGCGCCCGGCACCGCCCTCTACACCGCGCTGGTCGTGCCGCCCGCGGTGCTCTGGCTGCCGCGGCTCCTCGCCGGGAGGGGGGGGCGTGCTCTTCGGTGAGCGCTCGGTCGAGCGGGTCCGGCGCGAGCGCGCCCTGGCGATCCTCGTCGTCGCGCTGATCGTCCTCTTCGCCCTGCGGCTGATCCACCTGCAGGTCGTCTCCGGCCCGCGCTACGCCGACCTGGCCCGCCGTAATCTCCTGCGGCCCGACCCGATCCGCGCGCTGCGCGGCTGCATCTACGACCGCCACGGCACGCTGCTGGCGGGCAACCTGGTCGGGCTGGGACTGCGCCTCGAGGCGGGGCACCCCGCCTACGCGCAGCCGGAGCCGCTGCGGGCGGCAGTGGGGGAGATCGCCGCGGCGCTGGGCGTGGATCCGGAGCCGCTGGTCGAGAAGGCGCTGCGCTCCAGGCGCCGCTTCGAGCCCGTGGTGCTGGCGGACAATCTCGAGTCGCACCAGATCGCGCCGCTCATCGAGCGCATCGAGCCGATCCCGGGGCTGGATGTCGAGCGCCAGCCGCGGCGCTGGTATCCGCTCGGGACCCTCGGAGCGCACGTGCTCGGCCATGTCGGAGAGGTCAGCGAGGAGGAGCTGGCCGGCTCGCGCCAGCCCCCCTACCGGCCCGGCGGGCGCGCGGGCCGGGCGGGGGTCGAGGCGCAGTACGAGTGGCTGCTGCGCGGCATCGACGGCGAGACCTACGTGACCGTCGACGCGTTCGGCCGCAAGACCGATCTCTTCCCCGGCGTGCCTCCCGTGCCCGCGCTTCCGGGGCTCGATCTGACGCTCACGCTGGATGCGCGGGTGCAGGCGGTGGCCGAGTCGCTGCTGACCCAGATGGTGCCCGCCGGCGGAGGGGGCCTGGAGCCGATGCGCGGTTCGATCGTCGTGCTCGACCCCTGGAGCGGGGAGATCCTCGCCTGCGCCAGCGCGCCCGGCTTCGACCCGAACAGCTTCGCCGCCGGCCTTTCGGGCGCCGAGTGGGCGGCGCTGCAGGGCCCGACACGGCCGCTGCTCAACCGCGCCCTGCAGGCCGCCTACCCGCCCGCCTCGGTGTTCAAGATCATCTCCTCGCTCGCCGGCCTCGAGTCGGGCCGCCTGCAGCCGGCCACGACCTATCGCGGCTGCAGCGGCAGCTACCGGGCGGGGAACCGCTCCTTCGGCTGCTGGCGCCACGAAGGCCACGGCGTGCTCGACCTCCGCGGGGCCTTCGCCACGTCCTGCGACGTCTACTACTACCAGCTCGGCCAGCAGCTCGGCGTGGCCCGCCTGCTCGACTTCACCGACCGGATGCGGCTCGGGCGCCGCACCGGGGTCGATCTGCCCGACGAGCGGCGGGGTCTGGTGCCCAGCATGGCCTGGTACCGCGAGCGCCTGGGCCACGATCCGACGGAAGGCTACGCGCTCAACCTGGCGATCGGGCAGGGGGAGCTGATGCTGACGCCGCTGGCGTTCGCCAGCTGCGTCGGGGGGCTGGTGACCGACGGGCGCGTGCGCCGCCCGCACGTCGCCCGCAGCGCCGTCGGCCGCCAGGGGCGGCAGCTGATCGAGCCGGGGGAGGGCGAGGTCCTCTGGGAGCTGCCGGTCACCGCCGGCCACCGGCGGACGCTGATGGAGATGCTCGAGGCGGTGGTCGCCGACGACAACGGCACGGGCAAGTCGGCGCGCATCGAGGGCGTGCGCGTCGGGGGCAAGACCGGCACGGCGCAGAACCCGCACGGCCGCGACCACGCCCTCTTCGTCGGC
>VGIY01000213.1 GCA_016867695.1 Candidatus Eiseniibacteriota bacterium
CGGGTCCCGCGGAAGGGGTCGTGCACGGGGGAGTGGCGAGCATGCCGTCCAATTCGCCGGACACGCGGGCCGAACCGCTGAGGCTCTTCCTCGCCGAGGAGAGCGAGACGATCGTGGCGCAGCTGCGCGCCTGGTGCGCGCAGCCGCCCGGGCGCGTCCTGGTCGAGGCCTTTCCCGGCGCTCGCCAGCTCCTGCGCCGGGCCGAGGTGGAGCGCCCCGACCTCGCTCTGGTCGGCCTGACCATGCCGAGGATCGACGGGCTGACCGCGCTGCGTCTGCTGCAGCCCGCCGGGATCCCCACGGTGATCGTCGCCCCCGACACGATCGAAGGCGCCCGCGGCGCCGTCGACGCGCTGGCCGCCGGTGCCGCCGACTGCCTGATCAAGAGGCCGCATCGGGGGGGGGAGCGCCTGATCGCGACGCGGGAGCAGTTCCGGCGGCGGATCGAGGCCTGGACCGAACCCGCCGCGATCGCCCCCGCCGAGGAGGGCGCCTGGTATCGCCTGGCCCTCGATGGACGGGGCAGGATCATCGCCGGCGTGCCGGCTCGAGAACCCTTTCCCGCCGAGGCGAACTGGCTCGGGTTCTCGTTCTGCCGGACGCGATCGGTGGGCCGGTTGCTGCAGGCCATGGCCGGGGCGCCCGAGCGCCCGGGCGGAGGGATGCTCATCGGCGCCGCCCTGCCCGCCCGCTTCACGCGCGCGCTGGCCGAGACGGCATCGCGGCTCTGGAATCGCGTCGTGCTGGAGCTGCAGCCGGGCGAGAGCATCCGTCCGGGCCAGTGGCGCGTGATCCCGGCGCGCGCGGTGCTCCGGCCGCTGGCCGCCGGCGGCGGAGCCGTGGACTTCGGTTGGGGCAGCGACCGCTGGTGTCACGAGCGCCGGCTCTTCGCCGAGCGCATCGCGGCGCTGCCGGAGAGCCTGGGGGCGGGCCTGCGTCTCTACCTCTTCGACGAGCCCGAGCCGCGCCTGCGGCCGCTGCTGCGGCGGCTGTCCGGCACCGGCGGGGCCGTGCTCCTGCACGGCGAGCGCTTCCCGCTGCGCCAGTGGGCGGGCGCGCGCCCGGAGCGCGAGGCGCCCTGCGCGGCGGATGGGGGAACTCGTGGCCAGCGCTCGGCGGCATAGGCTCGCCGTGCCGGTGCGAGCGTGCCTGGCGGGCCTGCTCGCGTTCCTGGCGTCGGCTGCGCGCGGGGAAGCGCCCCTCGACAGCCTCGTCGTCGTTCAGGGCGAGGATGCCTGGGTGCTGGAGATCCCCTTCGCCGGGGAGTGGCGCCACGCCGGCGACGCGAACCCGGCGCGCATCGTCGTCGATCTCCTCCACGCGCGCTCCCGCCTGCCCCGGGCTCCCGGCGTCTTCGCGCAGGCCTTCGAGCGGGGTCCGGTGGCGGAACTGCGCGCGAGCCAGCTCGATCAGGACCCGGCGCACCCGATGGTGCGCCTCACGCTGCTGTTGCGAGGGCCGCTGCCCTACCACGCCGGCCGCCACGCCGCGGGCTCGCGCATCGCGATCGCCCGCCCGCGGGACGCGCGGTGGGGCGCGCCCTGGCGGGAGACGGTCGGCCGCGGCGCGGGGGAAACCCCGCAGCCGTCGCCCATGCCTCCGCGCCTCGCGACGGCCGAGGAGGGCAGGTCCAGCGCCGCGGCCCCGGCCGGCGCCCCGGCCTCCGGCGCGACGGAGCGGGGGAGTCGTTCCGGGGAGGCGAGCCTCTCCGTGCCGCCGATCGCGGATCCGGCAGACAGGCTCCTTCTCCGGGGCGAGCCGAGCGAGGGCGATCGCGCCGCGCTCGAGCTACCTGCGCGGGAGGATCCCGCGCTGCTCGAGGCGCTCCTGGCCGACACGGCCTTCTTCTCCGCCACGCCGGCGACCGGCGTTTCCGCAGAGACGGCGGCCGCCCGCGCGCTCGGGGAGGGGCAGGGGGCCCTGCTGGAGGGAGACACGACCGCGGCGCTGCAGGCGCTGGTGCGCTGCGAGCAGTTCTACCCGCAGACCGACGGCGCCGCGCAGGCGCGCGTGCTGCGCCGGCTGATGCTGCGCCACGCCGGCCGCCTCGTCGAGGCCGATCTCGGCCCGGCGCCGCCGGCCGCGGGGCCCTGGCCGCTCCTGCGCGCCGAGCTCTTCGAGGCGCTGGCCGCGACCGCGCTGGCGCGAGACGACCTGACGATCGCCGGCGAGGTGCTCACCGCCTGGAGGGCGGCGGATCCGGCGGGCGGGGCCTGGCCCGCCGCGGCGCTGCGACTGGCCGAGGCCTGCGCCGACCGCAGCCTGGCCGGGGAGGCTTCGCGCTGGGCCGCCGCCGCGCTCCAGGCCCGGCCCGACCTGCGCGCGCGGCCGAAGGCGCTGCTGATCATGGGCGCCGCGCTGGCGGAATCGGGAGACGCGGAGGCGGCCGCCGCCTGGCTGGCGGCGGCGGCGAGCGCGGGGGAGCCCTCGGTGCGCTGGCGGGCCCTGGCGCTGCAGGCCGATCTGCTCTACGGCCGCAACCGCTTCGCCGAGGCGCAGGCGCTCTACGAGCAGCTCGGCGGCGAGGGGGTCGCGCGCGTCGAGCGCGACTGGGCGAGATACCGGCTCGGCCACTGCCTGATGGCGCGCGGCGACCCGCGCGGGGCGGCGGCCGCGTTCGCCGAGGTCGCCGGCGAGGCGGCGAGCGTCTGGGCGCCGAGCGCGCGCGTGCGCCTGCTCGACCTGACGGAGGTGCGCGATGGCGCCGCGCGCTGAGACGACCGCGGAGGTGGAACGGCGGGCGCCGGCCGCCGGGCCAGCCGCGGTGGAGCCAATGGCGCCGCCCTTGGGGACGGGCGCCGGCGAGCGCTCCTCCGCCGCCGCGGCAGCCCGCGGAGGGGCCGCGCCGGAGGGTGTCGGCGCGGGCGGGGGCCTCGAGGTCCCCGTCGCCCGGGACGACGCGGCCACCGTCGTCCTCCTCGAGAGCCTGCTGGAGCATCTCGCCGACGGCGTGCTGGCCGTCGGGCGGGACGGCCGCGTCAGCTACTGGTCCGACACGCTGGGGGCGCTCACCGGCCTGTCCGCCGCGCGCGCCCTGGACCGTCCCGTCGGCGAGCTCCTGCCCGACTTCGCCGCGGCGTTCTCGGGAGATGCCGCGCAGGTCGCCGCGGGCCGCCTGTCCGCCGGGCGGGGCGAACTGCCCCTGCGCCTGGCCGTCGTGCGCGTCCAGGGCCCTTCCGGGATCACGCTCGGCCGCGCCGCCGCGGTGACGGATCTGCGCCGCGAGCAGGAGGCCCGCGCCGCCCGCGAGCAGCAGGCGGCGCTCACCCAGCTCGGGCAGATGATGGCCACCGCCGCGCACCAGCTGCGCAACCCTCTCGGCGCGTGCCTCGGCTTCCTCGGCCTGCTGGAGAGGGACCTGGCGGGTGGGCCCTCGGCCGCGCTGCTCGGGCGCGTCCGCGAGGGTCTGGGCGAGATGGACCGGCGCATCGGGGAACTGCTCGGCTACGCCCGCCCCCGGCCGCTCGAGGCGCGGCGGTTCGACCTCGCCGCGCTGCTGCGCGACGTCGCCGCCGGCGCGGCGGCGCGCTTCGGCGGCGGCCCCCGCTTCGAGACGCGCCTGCCGCCCCGCTTCGAACTGCGCGGAGACGCCGATCAGCTCCGCCAGGCCTGCGAGAACCTGCTCGTCAACGCCGCCCAGGCGGCGGGCGCCACGGGTCGCGTGCGGCTGCTGCTGCGCGCCGCCCGGACGGGAGGGGGAAGGACGAGCGCGCGGATCCTCGTGCGCAACACGGGCGCCAGGCTCGCGCCGGGGGAACTGCCGCAGCTCTTCGAGCCGTTCGTCAGCCGCACGCGGGGGGGGACCGGGCTCGGTCTGCCGCTCGCGCGGCGCATCGTCGAGGCCCACGGAGGCCGGATCGAGGCGTTGAGCGCCGGCGGCTGGACGACCTTCGTCGCCGTCCTGCCGCTCGATTCCGCGCCGGGGCCGGAGGAGTCACCGTGAGCAGCCAAGTCCGGGCCATCCCCGCGGGCGTCCCCGCGGGCGTTCCCGCGGCCAGTCCCGTGGCCTCCGCCGCGACCTCCGCCGCGCGGCGCGTTCTCGTCGTCGACGACGAGCCGTTGATGCGCAGCTTTCTCGAGGAGGCGCTGCGGCGCCAGGGTCATCAGATCGTCGCCGTCGCCTCGGCGGCCGAGGCGCTCGACCGGCTGGGCGAGGCGCGGCCCCACCTGGCGCTGCTCGACATCCGCCTCGGGGGCATGGACGGGCTCGAACTGCTCGAGAGGCTGCGCGAGCTCGCGCCGGAGTGCGCCTGCGTGATGATGACCGCCCACGGCACGGTGGAGACCGCAGTGCAGGCGATGAAGCGCGGCGCATCGGACTTCCTGCTCAAGCCCTTCACCAGCGACGCGCTCGAGGTCGTCGTCGAGAAGGCCCTCGGTCTGGCCCGGCTGCGGCGCGAGAACCGGGCGCTGCGCCGGGCGCTGCGCCGGCGCTCTGGGGAGCCGCAGCTGCTCGGGCGCAGCGCGCCGATGGCGCGCCTGATCGAGCTGCTGCGCACGCTGGCCGGCCCGCGGGCGACCGTCCTGATCAGCGGGGAGAGCGGCACGGGCAAGGAGCTGGCGGCCCAGGCGCTCCACGCCTGGGGGCCGCGCGCGGAGGCCCCCTTCGTCAAGGTCAACTGCGCCGCGCTCCCCGCCGGCCTGATGGAGTCGGAGCTCTTCGGGCATGAGAAGGGCGCCTTCACCGGCGCCAGCCAGCTCCAGCGGGGCAAGTTCGAGCTCGCCGACGGCGGCACGCTGCTGCTCGACGAGATCGGCGAGATGGACGTCGCCCTGCAGCCGAAGCTGCTGCGCTGCCTGCAGGAGCAGGAGTTCTACCGCGTCGGCGGCGCGCGCCCCGTGCGCGTCGACGCCCGCATCGTCGCCACGACCAATGCCGACCTCGATGCGCGCGTGCGCGACGGGCGCTTCCGGCTCGACCTGCTCTATCGCCTCAAGGTCGTGCCCGTGCGCCTGCCGCCGCTGCGCGAGCACCGCGACGACATCCCGCTGCTCGCCCAGCACT
>VGIY01000214.1 GCA_016867695.1 Candidatus Eiseniibacteriota bacterium
GGTCGGAGATGGGCGACCAGTCGGCAGAATCGTTCCAGTCGCCCTGGTAGGTCAACTGCTCGACGCTGACCCCGTCGGCATCGCAGATGAAGAGCTGCGGGCGGCCCGTGCGGTCGGAGGTGAAGACCAGCCGGTCCCCGGAGGGCGACCAGCTCGGCGCCGTGTCGATGCCCGGGCTGAAGGTCAGCCGCCGGCGCTGCGAGCCGTCGGCCCGGGCGACGTAGATCTCCATGTCGCCCGACTCGCTGGAGGCGTAGGCGAGCCAGCGTCCGTCGCGCGAATGGGCGGGCGCCGACGGCGTGCCCCCGGAGGCCAGGACCGTCAGCCCCCCGCTCCCCAGGTCGACGGCGACGAGCTGCGGCTGGCCGGCGTGGAAGCTCGTGCAGGCGACGCGCGCCTGGAAGGGGTGCCAGTCGGGCGAGACGACGATCGAGCCCAGCGCCGTCGCCGGAGACTCCCCGAAGCCGTCCCAGTCGATCAGGGCGAGCTCCTTGCCGCTGTCCAGCGAGCGGACGAAGGCGATGCGCGTCGCCGCGCACCCCGGCGACCCGGTCAGGGTGCGGGTGATGTCGTCGGCGAGCCGATGGATGGACCAGCGCTCGGGTGCCAGCGGCGCCTCGCGGGAGCCGAGCTCGTAGTCCCGGCGGAAGATCTCCGCCCGCGAGCTCGTGTCGATGAGGCGGGCGCGCAGGATGACCCGGCCCTCGTCCCAGTGCAACTCCCCGGCCACACGCGCCTGCGGATGCCGGTCGATGGGGCGATCGGCGATGTCGAGCAGCAGGCCGGCTGCCGGCTCCTCGCCGCGGCGTACGCGCACGACCTGGAAGGCGTCGCTCAGATCCAGGTCCCGGGCCAGGAGATCCTCGATCTCCTCTCCGGTCGAGAAGCGGGGGGCGAAGAGCCCAAGCCGGGCGAGGTCGTCGGCGGCGAAGTCCTCGACGAGCACCGGCACGCGGAAGAAGTCCCACTTCTGGATCTCGAGGTAGACCTCGGCCTCCTGGGCGGCGGCGACGAGCGCGGCCGAGGCCGCCAGCCAGAGGGCGCTCCCCAGCCTCCATGAACCCCTGCGCTGCCGATCGAGCACGCTCCGCTCCCCGGCCTTCGCCGCCGATGCGCGGGATCCGGTTCCCGGCCCGCGCGTCCGCGACCGGCCTACTCCTGGAAGGTGAACTTCAGATGCACCGTCAGCCATCGCCCCTGATACGCCGGCGGGAAGGGAGGCAGCGGCTGGGCGCGCTGCACCGCCTCGACGGCGCTGCGATCGAAGAGGTCGAGCCTGGAGGAGGTCTCGACCTCCACGCTCGGCACGCGGCCCTGGGCGGTGATGCGGAACTTGAGGGTCGCATTCAGGCCCTGGCCGGCGGCCACTCCCGCCGGCGGCCGCCAGGCCTGCGAGATCTTGGCCACGAGCGCCTGCAGGTAGTAGTCGTAGACGAACTGCGCCTCCTCGACGCGCACGTTCATCGTCACCGGGCCGGTCGGCTCCGGGGGAGCGGGCGAGTCGGGCGCGGGCGGCTTCGTCGAGGGCGCCGGGGCGCGGGCCTCGGGAGGCTGCTGCGGCGCCGGCTTGGGCTTCTCCTTGACGACCTCCTTGGGCCCCTCGTCCCGCTTCGGCTCGGGCGGCTTGGGCCGCGGTCGCTCGGGCGGGCGCGCCGGCTCCTCTCGCGGCGCCGGGCGGGGAGCGGGAGTCTCTTCCGGCAGGGTGTAGAGGGAGACGACCAGCGCCGGATTCTCCCAGCGCACCGGGCGCGACCAGGATGGCAGCCAGGCCAGGACGAGGACCGCCGCCGCGTGGAGCGCGATGGAAAGGCGCAGGCAGCCGCCCAGGCCGGGCTCCCGCCGGCCGCCGTCTAGGCGGCGGCCGAACAGCCACGCCTGCCATTCCCGCCCCTTCGGCGCAGCGGGTGACGCGGGTCCCTTCGCTCTCCGCAAACGCATCGTCATTCCACCAGCGAGCGCCGCCGCCTCCCGTCCACGCGGCAGCGATCCCTAACGGGCGGCGCTCAAGCCTGATCGCCGGACCGCCTGGAGAGCGCGGCCGCCTCAGGCCGCCCCCCCGCCCTATCGCGGGCCGTAGGTGTCGAGCAGACGCTGGCGGATAGTCGCCCGGTCGGCGCGCTTGTCCGGATCCCCCTCCACGCCGCCCGCGATCAGGCAGCCCTCCGCGTCGTAGAGGAAGAAGGCCCGCTTCTTGCTAGCTCCATAGATCTTCTCGAACACCCTGCTCGAGCCGTCGTAGAGCACCGGCAGACGCCTGGCGCCGACCATCGTGTCGACCCGGCTGCGGGCGTCCTGCTTGAGAACGGCGACCACCTGCAGGCTGGGCAGTTCGCCGGCGCGCAGCTCCGCCTGCAGGCTATCGAGAGCGGCGAACTGCCGCTCCATGCTGCATCACTTGCTGGGCGCGCCGAACCAGGCCACCAGCGGCGCGCCCCGGAACGCCTCCAGGGTGTAGATCTTCCCCCGGGTGGAGGAGTTCGGGTTGATGTCCTCGAGGGCGAAATCGGGCGCCGGACAGGGCTCCAGGATCTCGATCTCGGGACCGGTGAAAGTGTCGGTCAGGCCGCCCGTGTCGGTCAGCAGCAGCCGGGGGCGATAGCGCCCCGGCTCGCGATAGGTCCAGGTGACGAACTCAGAGCGCAACTGGCCCGTGTCCCACTCCCCGTCGCCGTCGAAGTCCCAGCGCCTCTTCATCTCCTGGGAGAGGTCGATGTCGTCGGCGCTGCCGGCGGAGTTGAGCTTGATCGAGGTCATGTTCGCGTAGCCGCGCAGCGGGTCGACCTCGAACCGCGCGCGCGGAGGCTTGTTCACGCGCCCGCCCGCCTCCGCGCCGGAGGCCGGCGCCTGCCCCCCCGAGGACCCGGCCGGCGCCTCGCCCGGATCGGGAGCCGGGGCGGCCTGCGGCCCGCCCCGATCGATCTGCTCGTCCGCCTGATCCTGCCTGGCGCCCGCCGCGGACCCTGCCGATGCCTCCCCGCGCGCTCCCACCGAGGGCTGCGCCTCCGCCTGCCCGCTTCCGGCGCCCTCCTTCTGGCAGGAGATCGTCCAGACGAGCAGGCCGGCAAGAAGCAGCGCCACTCCGTGGCCCCCCGCCCCGCGCCCGCGCCGGCCTCCCGCCCGCGCCCCGCTCAGCCATGCAAGCATGTCTTCCGGCCCTCCACCAGGGCTGCCGCCCTGGACGGCGATGCGCCCGGTGACCGCAACCCTTTACTATTGAGGAACATCCTCTGGCATGAGCTTCGGGAAGAGGATCTCCGGCGGCCGGATCGGCGCGCCCTCGGCCAGGAGATCCTCGCCGATCCGCCCCCACGCTCCGGGGGCGTGCGGATCCTCCACCCCGAGCATACCCGCGAGGCGCCCCGCGCTCTCCGGAAGAAACGGCCCCATCATCCGGGCAAGCCCGGCACCCAGCTGCAGGCAGACGTGCAGCGTGCCGGCGCAGCGCGCCGGGTCGCTCCGGCGCGTCGCCCAGGGCTGCTGCTCGTCGAAGTAGCGGTTGCCCAGCCGGGCGAGCTCGAGCATGGCGATCTGCGCCTGGCGGAACTGGAAGCGTTCGATCAGGCGGCCGACCTCGTCGCGCCGCTCGGCCACCGCGGCCAGGGCCCGCCGCCCCGCCTCGTCGAGCGCCCCGGCGGCCGGCACCCGGGCGTCGAAGTTCTTGACCGCGAAGCTGAGCGAGCGATGGATGAAGTTGCCCAGGATGTCGGCCAGCTCGCCGTTCGTGCGGCGCAGGAAGTCGGTCCAGGAGAACTCCGAGTCCGAGCCCTCCGGAGCGATCGCCGTCAGGTAGTAGCGCATCCGATCGGCGCCGTAGGTGTCGACGAAGGCCTGGACCTCGACCACGGTGCCGCGGCTCTTGGAGAACTTGACCGCCGCCGCCTCGCCGGCGCGCAGGAAGTTGAGGTACTCGTTGGCCACGACCGCATCGGGCAGCGTGTAGTCACCCTGGCCCGCCAGCATCGCCGGGAAGATGATCGCGTGGAAGGGGATGTTGTCCTTGCCGATGAAGTGGACGATCCGCGCGTCGGGCGCTTTCCAGTAGCGCTCCCAGGCGTCCGGCGCGCCCCGCCGCGCCGCCCAGACGCGGGTGTTGGTCACGTAGCCGATCGGGGCGTCGAACCAGACATAGATGCGCTTGCCCCGCCGCTCGGGATCGTCGACGGGGATCTCGACGCCCCACTCGGTGTCGCGCGTCACGCAGCGCGGGCGCAGCCCCTCGCGAAGCCAGCCGAGAGCCGTGCCGCGCGTGTTCGCCCGCCACTCGGTCTTCGCCTCCAGCCACGCCCCCAGTCGCTCCTGGAACCGGTCGAGCCGGAGGAACCAGTGCTGGCTGTCGCGCAGGACCGGCGTCGACCCGTCGCCCGGGACCGCGGATCGCGGATCGCGCAGGTCGGTCACCTCGTAGGAGGTCCCGCAGGCGTCGCACTGGTCGCCGCGTGCATTCGCGGCGCCGCACTTCGGGCAGGTGCCCTCGACGTAGCGGTCGGGCAGGAACATCGACATCTTGGTCGAGAAGTACTGCTGGATCGTGCGCTTCTCGATGTGGCCCCCCGCCTCGAGCCGGCGGAAGAACTCCGCCGTCGCCGCGTGGTGCTCGGGCCAGGAGGTGCGGCCGTAGATGTCGAAGTCGATCCCGGCGGCCCGGAACGCGGCCTCGTTCTCGCCATGGAAGCGGTCGATCACCGCCTGCGGCGTCGTGCCCTCCTCCATGGCGCGCAGCGTGATCGGCACGCCATGCTCGTCGGAGCCGCAGACGAAGAGCACGTCCTTGCCCCGCATGCGCAGGAAACGCACGAAGATGTCGGCCGGCAGGTAGGCCCCGGCCAGGTGTCCGATGTGGATGCGCCCGTTGGCGTAGGGCAGCGCGCTCGTCACCAGTGTCCGTGCGAAGGTCGCCAAGGCCTGTTCCCTTCTTCCCGCGCGCCGCCGGCCTGCGCCGCTCGGCCCATGCGCCGCGCCCCTGTCGACGACTCGTGGGATCCGCGGAGCGTCGGCGACGCGG
>VGIY01000215.1 GCA_016867695.1 Candidatus Eiseniibacteriota bacterium
CTCCTCCTTCGAGCCGCTGGCGCTGCCGGCCGACTGGATCGTCTGGGTGGGCTACCTGCCCGGCGTCAAGGACGCTCCGGGCGAGACGGCGCGCGAGGCGATCGAGGACCTCCTCGGACGCCCTCTGGCCGGGGACGAGGCCTGCTACACCTCGAAGCTCCACTTCGTCCGCGCGCGGCGCGAGCCGGCCGGAGAGGGGGGCGGGCCGGACCTCGCCGCGGGGGACCTCGAGCTTCTCGCCCGCGAGCTGCTGGCCAACGATCTCGTCCAGCGCTGGCAGCTGTGGCGCGTCGACCGGCCGGGCGGGGCGGGAGAGGGCCCGCGGCGGCCGCCGGAGGAGCCCGCGCGCCGCTGGAACCCCGCCGCCGGCGTCGGCTGGATGATCCCCAGGGTGGATCTCCGCCACCGGCCGAGAGTGCAGGAGATCCAGATCGGCAGCGACGAGGAGCTGCTGCGGATCAGCGCCGAGCGGCACCTCTTCCTCGATCCGCGCGATGTGCCGACGATCCGCGAGTACTACTCGCGCCCCGAGGTCCGGCGCGCGCGCCGCGCGGTGGGGTTGGATCTGCCGACCGACGTCGAGATCGAGTACATCGCCCAGGCGCGCTCCGACCATTGCAACCACAACACCTTCCGCGGGCTCTTCCGCTACCGCGACGCGACCACCGGCGAGCGCTTCACGCTCGACAGCCTGTTCCGCACCTGCATCGAGGCGCCCACGCTCGCCGTCGCCGCGGGGAAGGACTGGGTCGTCAGCGTGTTGTGGGACAACGCGGGCGTCGGACGCTTCGACGAGCGCCACTGCTACACGATCACCGGCGAGACGCACAATTCGCCCTCCAACATGGAGGCCTATGGCGGGTCGCTGACCGGCATCGTCGGCGTCTACCGCGATCCGCTGGGAACCGGCAAGGGCTCGCGGCTCGTCCTCGGCACCTTCGGCTACTGCGTCGGCCCGCGCGACTATCCGGGGCCGCTGCGGCCCAGGCTCCACCCGCGCCGGCTGCTCGACGGCGTCATCGAGGGCGTGCGCGACGGAGGCAACAAGAGCGGCATCCCGACGCCCTTCGGCCAGGTCTTCTTCGACGAGAGCTACCTGGGCAAGTGCCTCGTCTACGTGACCGCGGTCGGCCTGATGCCCGCCGAGGTCGACGGCGCGCGCAGCGATCGGAAGCGCACCTCGCCGGGCGACCTGGTGGTCATGTGCGGCGGCCGGGTCGGCAAGGACGGCATCCACGGCGTCACCGCCTCGTCCCACATCTACAGCGAGCGAACCCCCGCCGGGCACGTCCAGATCGGCGATCCCTACACGCAGAAGAAGATGCACGACTTCCTCATCGCCGCCCGCGACCGGGGCTGGATCCGTTTCATCACCGACTGCGGCGGCGGGGGGTTGAGCTCGGCGGTCGGCGAGTCGGCCCGTTTCGCCGGCGGCGTCACGGTCGACCTGGACCAGATCCCGCTCAAGTACCAGGGCCTCGATCCATGGGAGGTCTGGGTCTCGGAGTCGCAGGAGCGGATGGTGGTCGCGGTCGGCCCCGGGGACGCCGCCGCCTTCCTCGAGCTTGCCGGGCGGCACGCGGTCGAGGCGACGGTGATCGGGCGCTACACCGACAGCGGCCACGTGCACCTGCTCCACCAAGGGAGGTCGTGCGCCTACATCGCGCTCGACCTCTTCGAGAGCGACTTCCCCCAGTGGGAGTTCGAGGCCGAGTGGCGCTCGCCCGAGGATCGCGGCCTGGTCGAACCGGTGCTCTCCGAGCCCGAGGACCATCACCGCTGCCTGCTGGCGATGCTGGCCAGGCCCAATGTGGCCGCCAAGGAGTGGATCTACCGCCAGTACGACCACGAGGTCCAGGGCGGCAGCGTCGTCAAGCCGCTGGTCGGCGTTCATCGGGATGTCCCCGCGGATGCCGCCGTCGTCCGCCCGGTGCTCGATTCGCTGCGCGGACTGGCGATCACGCAGGCGATCAATCCGACCTACAGCCGCATCGACGCTCACGCGATGACCGCGGTGACGATCGATGAGGCGGTGCGCAGGCTGATCGCCGCCGGCGGGGATCCCGACCACATCGGGGGCATCGACAACTTCTGCTGGCCCGAAATCCGCCACGACGACGAGCGCAACCCCGACGGCAGGCTGAAGGCGGCCCAGCTCGTGCGCTCCTGTCTGGCGCTCAAGGCCTGCTGCCTCGCCTATGGGATCCCGCTGCTGTCGGGCAAGGACAGCATGTACATCGACGGCAGCCTGGCCGGCCGCTTCGGCGAGCGCCACCGCGTCTCGGGCCTGCCCGCGCTGCAGTTCACGGCGACGAGCGTCGTCCCCGATGTGCGCCGCTGCGTGACGCTCGACCCCAAACGGCCTGGGGAGATCCTCTACCTGCTGGGGACGACGCGCGACGAACTGGGCGGCTCGGAGTACTACGGCCTGCACGGCCTGACCGGCTGCCGCGTGCCGCGGGTCGATCCGCACGAGGTCTTCCCGATGTATCGGGCGCTGGCGGGGGCGATCGCCGGCGGCGGGGTCGCTGCGGCCCACGCGGTGCACCGCGGCGGACTCGGCGTGCATCTGGCCTGGATGGCGATGGCCGGCGGCCTCGGTCTGGAGGTCGAGCTGGCCCGGGTGCCCTGCGCGTCGGACGGGGCCGCGGCGATCCTGCGCAATGACGTCGCCCTCTACTCGGAATCGGCCGGCCGCCTGTTGGTGACGGTGCCGGCCGAGGGCGCCGCCGGCTTCGAGGCGCGGATGCAGGAGCACCCCTGCGCGGCGATCGGGCGCGTGACGGAGAGCGGGCGGTTGACGGTGCGCAGCGTGCGCGAGGGAGGCCTGATCGACCTGCCGATCGAGACGCTGCGCGAGTCCTGGCGCCGGCCCTTTGGACACCTGGCCTAGGGGGGAGTGCAGCGGCGAAGACGACGGGCGAGCGCGAGAGGGTCGCGGGCGACTGGCCGGTGGGGCGGGGGAGAAGGGGGAGAGACGCGGAGATGAAGACCGGGGCGACAGATCTGGGAGCGGGCCTGTCGATGCGCGGAGCCGGGGCGCTGTCCCCGGGCGACGGTTCGGGCGAGCCCCCCGTGCGGGCGCTGGTCCTCGCCGGCTACGGGCTCAACTGCGACGCCGAGACGGCCCACGCCTTTCGTCTGGCGGGCGCCGAGCCGGAGCACGTGCACATCAACGACCTCATCGCCCGTCCCGCGCTGCTGGAGCGGTTCCGCGTGATGGCCTTCATCGGCGGCTTCGCCTGGGCCGACGACCATGGCGCCGGAGTGATCCTGGGGACCAAGCTGCGCCAGCATCTGGGAGGCGAGCTGCTGCGCTTCGTCGCGAGCGGCGGCTACGTGATCGGCATCTGCAACGGCTTCCAGGCGCTCGTCAACCTGGGGCTCCTGCCGGGATTCGTGGCGGGCGAGTTCCGCCGCGAGGTGGCCTTGACCCACAACGACTGCCACAACTACCGCGACGCCTGGGTGCACGTGCGCGTCGAGACCTCGCCCTGCGCCGCGACGCGCGGCTTGGCGCATCTGGAGCTGCCCGTGCGCCACGCCGAGGGCAAGTTCGTCGCCTCTGCCGAGGTCCTCGAGAGACTCGAGCGCAACCGGCAGGTCGTGCTGCGCTACGCGCTTCCCGACGGCTCGCCCGCCAAGGGGGCCTTCCCCTGGAACCCGAACGGCTCGCTGAGCGACATCGCCGGCATCTGCGATCCGAGCGGCCGGGTCTTCGGCCTGATGCCGCATCCCGAGGCGTTCCATCACGCCACCAACCACCCCGACTGGACCCGCTGGCAGTGGGGAGCCGGGCGCCGCAGGGAAACGGGCGGGATGGATCTGCCCGAGGAGGAAGGCGACGGCGTGGTGATCTTCCACAATCTCGTCCGCGCGGCGGCCGAGTCGGCGCCGGCGCGCGGGCCCCGCCCCTGAACCGCCGGCTCGATCGCGGGCAGCCGGCGCGAAGCTAGCGGCGGATCCACCAGAAGATGTCGAAGGCCAGCGCCGCAACCGACAGGATGATCCACATGGCGCCCCTCCTTTGCGCGGCCGCCTGACGGGATCGATCCTGTCCCGGCAGGCGCGGGAGGCCGCGAGCTGCTGGGCCTGATTACCCGCCAGCGGATCTGCAACTTCCGTGCCCGCGGCAGGGCCTCGCGCAACCGTCGATACTCCAAGCGGATGGCGAAGGAGCGCGTCTCGCCGGCGCTCGGCGGGCGTGCAATTCGGTGCCAGGAGCGGCCGGCGACCGTGCGCTTCGCCCGACCGGCCCATAGGCACCCCGGGGGCAAGGGCCGCGCCTCCCGCTAGCCCCGCTTCAGCAGCGAGGGGGCATAGTCCGCCGGCGGGCTCAACCCGAGCAGCTCGAGGCAGGTCGCGGCGATGTGGGCGAGCCCGGCGTCGCCGTCGGGGGCCTGCAGACCGAACTCGGCCACGGAGGTCTTGACCGACTCGCCCGCGCGCGGCGCGAGATTGCGCCCGATGCCGGCCGGCGTCGGGGTCAGCGCGCGCCCGCCAGCGGCCAGGCCCAGCGGATCGTAGAGGATGAAGGGGACGGGATTGAGGCTGTGGCTGGTCCGCGCCCGGGGACGCCCGGTCGCCGGATCGATGGCGATCGCGCCCGTCCTGTCGCGCTCGTACATCTCGTCTGAGTTGCCATGGTCGGAGGTGACGAGCGCCACGCCCCCGACCTCGCGCACCACCTCCAGCAGGCGCCCGAGCGAGAGGTCGACCGCTTCGACCGCCAGAATCGCCGCGCGCCGGTCGCCGGTGTGGCCGACCATGTCGCCGTTGGCGTAGTTGATCCGCCCGAAGGCGAACCCCACCTCCGCGGCGCCCCCGCGAGCCACGCCGCCGCCCCGGGCACTCGCGCTCGCGCCCGTCGGCGGTCCGGAACGGACATCCGGGGACGCCGGGCCGCCGCCACCGACCGCGCCGGCCCGCAGTCTCGCAATCGTCGCGTCGGTCACCTCGGCGGCCTTCATCCAGGGGCGCTGCTCGAAGGGCACCAGGT
>VGIY01000216.1 GCA_016867695.1 Candidatus Eiseniibacteriota bacterium
GGCCGCGGCGGACCCATTCGTCGACGACCTCGGGCGCCGCTGCGCGCTCGCGCGGGCGCCGCGGCGGATCGTCTCGCTCTCCCCCAGCCTGACCGAGGTGCTCTTCGCGATGGCGTGCGACTCGCTGCGCATCGTCGGCGCCACGCGCTTCTGCGACTACCCGCCCGAGGCCCGCCTCGTCGCGCGCGTGGGCGGGATCGTCGATCCCAGCCTGGAGGCGATCCTGCAGCTCGATCCCGATCTGGTCGTCGCCACGCGCGGCAATCCGCTCGAGTTCATGGAGTCGCTGATCGGCCTCGGCGTGCCGGTCTTCGCCCTCGACGATCGCGGCGATCTCGGCTCCATCCCGCGCCTGGCGGAACGGCTCGGAAGGCTGCTCGACTGCGCGGCCGAAGCCGGCGCGCTGCGGCGCGGGCTCGATGAGCGGCTGGAGTCGGTGCGGGCGCGAACGAGCGTCCTCGAAGAGGCCACGCGGCCGCGGGTCTACTTCGGCGAACTGGAAGGGGCGCTGTGGACCGCCGGGCCGGGCTCGCACATCGACGGACTGATCTCCGCCGCCGGGGGCGTCAATGTCGCCGCCGGAGCGCCCGCCGCCTGGTGCCCGCTCTCGCTGGAGGCCATCGTGTTGGCCGATCCGCAGGTCTACTTCGGGACCTTTCCGGGCGACGACTCGCCCTCCCGGAGGGCGGAGGCCGAGGCGGCGGCGCGCGCGTTCCTCAGCAGGCACTCGGCCTGGCGAGGAACGATGCTCGGCCGGGACCCGCGCATCTTCCTCGTCCAGGAGGATCGGGTCCTGCGGCCCGGGCCGCGGGTGTACGACGTGCTGGAGGAGTTCGCCCGCTTCCTTCATCCGGAGCTTTTCCCGGCGGTGGAGGAGTAGACGATGCGAGCGGCGCGGCGCTGGAAGCTCTGGACGGCCATCCTCGGGCTGGCCCTGGTCGCTTCCGGCTTCCTGTCACTCGGGATCGGGAGCGCCGACGTCGGCGTGGGCGATGCCTGGAAGGTCGTCGCCGGCGCCCTGTCAAGCGCCCTCCGCGGGGCAGGCCTTGAAAGCGCGCCCGGCGAGGCGCTCGATGCCGGCGCCTCCGCCGGCGCCTCCGCCGGCGGCGCGGTCGGGACCCGGCCGGGCGCGGCGCAGCCCGATGGCGCGGATCAGCGCGCAGGGCTGGCGCGGGACCGGGCCGTCGCGGCCCCGGCGCGGGCCGCGGATCCCGCCGCCCGCATCGTCCTCCAGCTCCGCCTGCCGCGCACGATCCTCTCGCTGCTGGCCGGCGGGCTGCTCGCGATTGCCGGCGTCGTCATGCAGGCCTTCTTCCGCAACCCGATGGCCGATCCCTACCTCGTGGGCGTGAGCGCGGGCGCGGCGCTCGGTGCGGTTCTGGCCATGCTCCTTGGCTGGACGCTGCGCTTCGCCTGGTTCTCCCCGGTGCCGCTGGCGGCGTTTTCCGGCGCGCTGGTCGCGGTCGGGATCGTCTACGCCGTCCACCGCGCGCCCGGCGGCACCCGCGCCGAGGGGCTGCTCCTGAGCGGGCTGGCCGCCTCGGCGGCGATCTCGGCCGTCGTGGCGCTGCTGCTGGTCACCTCGCAGCGCGCCGTCCAGCAGGTGCTCTTCTGGCTGCTCGGCAGCCTGGCCGCCGCCCGCTGGGACCACGTGCTGATCGTGCTGCCCTACGCTCTGATCGGCCTGGTGGTCGTCTGCCTGCTGGCCCGCGACCTCGACCTGCTGCTCTGGGGCGACGCCACGGGCGCGGCGCTCGGCGCGCACGTCGCCCGCACGCGCGCGCTGCTGCTCGGCGCGGCCTCGCTCATGGCGGCCGCCGTCGTCGCCGTCTCGGGCGTAGTCGGCTTCGTCGGGCTCATGGTCCCGCACGCGGCGAGGTTCCTGGTCGGGACGGGGCATCGCCGGCTGCTGCCGAGCGCGTTCCTGCTGGGGGGGCTGCTGTTGCTCTGGGCGGACATCCTGGCGCGCACGCTGCGCTCGCCGACCGAGCTGCCGCTGGGGGCGATCACGGCGATCATCGGCGCGCCCTTCCTGGTGTACCTTTGCGCCCGCAGCGGGAGGAAACGCTGGTGAAGCTGAAGATCGCCTTCGTCGGCACGCACGGCGTCGGCAAGACGACGCTCTGCTACGAGCTGGCCGCCTGGATGAAGAAGCGCGAGGTGCGCGTCGACATGGTGCGCGAGGTCGCCCGGCGCTGCCCGCTGCCGATCAACCGCGAGACGACCTTGGACGCCCAGTCCTGGATCCTGCACGCCCAGATCGCCGAGGAGATCCAGCTGTCCGGCGAGCAGGACGTCGTCATCTGCGACCGCAGCGTGATCGATAACTACGCCTACCTGGCCTATCGTCTCCCGCCGCCGGCGATCCTGGACGACCTCGTGCGCCACTGGATGCGCACCTACACGCACCTCTTCAAGGTGCCGATCGTGGACGCGCCGAGCTTCGACGGCGTGCGCGACACGAGCCGCGAGTTCCAGATGGCGATCGACCGGGAAGTGGAACGCCTGCTCGCCCGCTTCGGGGCGGAGGTCCACCGGCTGCTGCCCGAGGAGAGGGCGCGGTGGATCGACATCGTCGCCGAGCGGATCGGCGCGCTGCCGGCGCCGCAGATGGGCCTGTTCGCGGCGGAGTAGGGGGGGGCGGGCCGATACCGGGACCGGATCGCGTGATCGCGGAGTCGGGCCGAGGATGTACGAGCCCGCGCACGCCCAGGAGGCCGAGGCGGGTCGGGAAGCTCCGTTCATGAACCGCTCGCGCTCTGTCATTGCATAAGCTGGCCGTTCCCGGCATTGTCATTTCCGAGGTATACACCGAGCAGGTCGCTGACCGCGCCGTTCTCGGCTGGGTGGAACTCCTGAATGTGTGGCATGAGACGGTCGATCTGCAGGGCTTCAGGCTCGTCTGCGGGGACGCCGGCGGAGAAACAAGAGCCGTGCCCCTGGTCGGCACGATCTCGGGTTGCGGCACGCACGTCGTTGGCGGCCCGAACTCAAACCCGGGCAACGGGATGCCGTTCTACGATCAGGTCGTCGACCTCTCGGCCGGACTGTTCCTCGACGGGGTCGGCCTGCGTTTCGTTGCTCTCTACGAGCCAGGTGCCTGCCCGTGCGAGGACTGTCCGATCTCGGCCGTCCTGCACGCCCCCCGTCCACTCGGCGACGGGATACCGCCTGGCTGCCGGACGGGTATCTCGATCCTGGAGGCAGCCCGGCCGGGCGCGTCGCTTGAGCGCCTGACCTGGCCGGAAGATGACTGGCGACACAGCGTGGCCCCCGGGCCCAACCAGGTGCACGACGAGCTGGGCTGTTCGCCCAGCCGATCCTCGGTGATCGACCTGTCGCCGCTCAAGACCGTCTATTGACTGCTGACTCGGCGTCAGGGTGCGATCCCGGGGGGCCTGGTAGCCACGTCAGCAACCTGTCTCGTCCGGCTTGCGCAGGGGCGTCCAATCCGGTATATGTGTCCACATGGCGCAACAGCGGCAACCGGCACCAAGGTACGGCGCCGATGCGGGCCGTCAGCAGGTCGGGGGCGATGGAGATCGCGGTACCCCGGGACCGCAGCTGGGAGTTCGATGGGCAAGGCGCTGGATGGCCGCGATCGCGGTGCCGATGAGCCGACTCCGCGATGTCTTCGCGCGCTTCCTGGCCCGGTTCAATGAGACGCGTCGCGATTCGCTTTTAACGCCGGACTCGGTGCTCACCACGGCACGCCAGGATGATGGAGCGCCCACCGGTGGCGTCCGGGAGGCCTCCCTTTCCGAGCGGGCTGTGATGCTGGAGGCG
Organism: Candidatus Eiseniibacteriota bacterium; assembly: GCA_016867695.1. Classification (GTDB taxonomy): domain Bacteria; phylum Eisenbacteria; class RBG-16-71-46; order CAIMUX01; family WJJG01; genus VGIY01. Next base: position 3,787 of record VGIY01000216.1, read on the forward strand.
ACCAGCTGCATTCTGGCGCCGCAGAGCCGCGCTCCCATCCTGTGGAGTCGGTTGATTCACCAGTTCCTTGCGGGCGTTGACCTTCCGGGGCAGGCATTCACGTCTCAGGACCGCTACTCCGATGGGCAGAGATGGCTGATGCGGTCTTATGGCCAACGCCAGCGAGGCATGTCCGCTGTGGCGGCATTGCCGGCCAGGGGACTATCAGCATTGGAGGGGTCTTGAGCCGCCAGAGGAGCCGTGACGGTTGACGACGGCGGCCGGAGTGTGCGGAGTTGAGGACTGCTCGTCTTGAGGCCGGCCTACGCGGAAGGAGCCGACGGAGGCGGTGGCTGCTTGTGGTGTGTATCGCGCTCCTGCCACCGGCATGGTCGAGCCCCTGCACTGCGCGTGCATCAGACACCGCTCGTCTCACGGACCTGCGGGCGCGCTTCCTTGAGGATCCATACCTCTTCAATACGACCACTCTGCCCCCGTCACCGAACTTCTTCCAGTCACTCCTGTCGATCTACCAACGTCGCCCGCGGCACGCGCTCTGTCAGTTCACTCCCTCCTGCTCGAGGTATGCCTACATCGCCTTCGCGTTGAAGAGTTCGCCATCGGCGGTAGTGGCGAGCTTCGAACGCTTCTATCGCTGCAACACTTCGGCGTGGAAGCGCTATCCGGTGTGGAAGGGCTTCTTGCTGGATCCGCCTGAGGGCTTCCTCGCTGACGAGCCCTCCGCGGTTGGCTGTCCTGCCGCCCTGACGCCGAAGCGGGACTTCGGACTGTGGCTGCTTCAGAACGGGGAGTGGCAGGCCGCGCACAACTACTATCTGGTCGGGCGCTTTCAGGAGAGCACGCACGAGAGTCGAGTAGGCCTTGCCCTGTCGCTGTTGAGGCTGAACCGACCGCGGGAGGCGCAGCGATGGCTGCAGCCCGATTCGTCGACCAGCGAGACGCTCCTCCTGGCGCACGCATGCAGGAGGACGGGTGACAGCGAGCGGGCTCTGAACATGGGGCTGCGACTGGAACGAAGCGCCCGCGAGAGTTGGTTGCGGAAGTGTGGAGCGTCGGTGGCCCTCGCTGCCGCCCTGGACATCGGGACCGAGGCCGCGGCCGATTCGGTGCGGTCAACCCTGGCGGTTCTGTTCGACGAAGAGGAACTGCCGGCGTTCACGGCGCAATTGGAGCATGTCTGCGGTAGCACACCCGGCTG
>VGIY01000217.1 GCA_016867695.1 Candidatus Eiseniibacteriota bacterium
CGGGTTTGCCCGTGCGGCCCTGAGAGCGCCGCCGGACCCGCGCCGGCTTGCCCGTGCGGCTCGGAGCGCGGCGCCCGGCCTCTCAGCGGATCAGAGTGAGCGAGCAGGTCCCGACCTCGGGGCCGGACCTCATCCAGGCCACCGTGTCGTAGCGGGAGCAGATCAGCCCCTCGATGTGCGCCAACTGGTCGTACTCGGCGAGGTTGATCGCCATCCAGCGCACGTCGTTGACCGCGAGGAAGTCGATCGCCGCGTTCATCGTCAGCGAGTCGGGCCCCTCGTAGTACTGGCAGTGAGCCATGCAGGGAGGCACCGGGCTCGTCGTCACGATCGTCGTGGCGCGGTAGGGGCTACCGAAGTCGGGGTGGTCCGAGTGGCAGTTGGTGACGACCAGATGGTCCTTCCCGGTGACGATGCAGACCGCTTCCTCGGGCAGGCCGCGCTCCCAGCGCAGCAGTTCGGTGTGCATCGGCTGATCGGGATGGCCTTCGTAGTTGTTGCACTGCCCCGGGTCGCCGCTGCCCCAGAGGATCGCGTGGTTGGGGTCGGTCTTGCCCCGCGTGACGTTCTGGAGATCGCTGATGTAGGCGCCGGCGGAGTCGGCCCAGGCGAGCAGCGCGCTGTTCCAGAGCATGAACTCGGACTTGCGCACTCCGTCGATGGTGACGATCACGGCCCGCAGGCTCTCCGGCGGAGTGTCGAGAACCTCTCGCAGCGCGCGGGCGGGCTGGGGGGCGAGCCCGCACGCGGCCAGGAGCAGGAGGACAATCGCGCGGAACGGGTGCATGAGACGCGGCGCACGGCAGGGCTGCGGCATGGGGAGACCTCCTGCTGAGGACGACGAGGGGACGCGCAGGATCTCGACGTCGGCCCGCCACGGGGCGGGCCGCTGCTCTCCTCGCTTCCCCGCGCTGCCCAAGGCAAAAGTCGCTACCGGGGAGTAGCAGGTCGCCTCACTACCCACTAAGTGTCCCACAGGAACGGCTCGCCGGGCAAGAAGAGCGCGGCCGGGGCAGCGATTCCGCAGGAGCGACCGGAGCCGCCAGGGAATGAGGGGTTTGGGGTTGTTGGCCTGCTGATCGAAGTTCGCGGGCATGTTTCCCGGTGGTCCGGGACCCAGCCAGAGGGCCTCAGATGGACTGGGGGGGCGGGCTGCGGGAACCGAGGTAGAGTGGTCCCACGGGGATCGGCAGCACGAGCCGGTCACCAGGCAGCGCAATCCACCAGCGCGGATCTCATGGGGGCAGCCGCCCAGGTGCGTCCCAGGTGCCCGTGTACAGGTCGGCAGTCATCAGCCGCGCCCAGTGCAGGCAGCTAGCCAAGTGCTTGTGCGCGGACTTCAGATTGCGAGCCACAAAGATGTGGAACAGGTTGTAGGCTAGGAACGCCGTCAACTGGAAGGCCTCGATCGCCCGGGCGTGGTGACGGAAGACGTGGTCTGCATGCCAGTGGGTGACCAGTTCGTTGAAGCCCTCGTTCTCGATCGCCCAGCGTCCGTGGCCCAGCTCCAGGATCGCGGCACTCGAGGCCGCGGCCACGGGCAGGGTGGTGACCCAGTACCAAGTGGCCTGGCACTCCTCGAAGGTCTTGTCCTTCTGGCGCTTGACCCGGGTCGTCTCCAGGCTGTGGACGACCCGCACCGGCTCGGACACCTCGCTCCAGCTGGTGAAGCCCTCCTGGTCCCAGACCTGACAGCGCGTGCGGCCCCGGTACCGGATCTGCGGCGTCAGCACCCGAAAGAGCCCTTGCGCGTCCTGCAGTAGGTCGCGCCGGGGATCCTTGAGCACGGCCACAACATGCTTGCCGGCGCGGCGGACCAGCTGGAAGAACGGCGCCTGGGCATACAGACCATCGACCACCACGACATCGAAGGCCCGGGGCACGTGGCGCAGCAGCCGCGTCACCAGCCGCAGGGCGGCCGCCACCTCGCCCTCACCGGCTCTCATGGGTTCGGCGTCCAGCAAGAAGGTCCCCCAGTCCACCCGCAGACAGGCCGTCACCTGACGATGGTAGTACTGGATCCTTTCGCCCGTGCTCGTGGTGATGCGCCGCTCCAGACATCCGGAGCACCGCCGCCGGTAGCTGGCATGCGACTCGTGACCATCGACAATCAAGACCCACAACCCGCGCTTCCTGGACCGCAACACCTTCTTACGTCGGGCAGCCCGGTAGAGCCGGTACAGCACGCCGCGCAACTCATCGAGCTCCACCTGGGTGTAGACCCGCCCGAGCGTGTCGGCGCTGGGTAACCCCGCACCCAACCACCACCGCCACCAGGGCCGCCCCCGGGTCTGCTCCAGCGCATTCAGACTCGCCAGCCGCGCCAAGAACAGCACCAGGACACTCCGCACAACCAGCCCCGTGTCGATCCGCGGCCGGCGCCGACCATCGTGCACCTGCGCCACCTGGCGCTGTACGCCGTAGCGCTTCTGCGCGTAGATGAGCAGCCGGCGCAGGATGGCCGCCTATCTCCTCTTTTGCAGCCGCTCGAAGTAGAGCTCCGCGATCCGGTCCAACATCAGCCGCGCCCGCCGGTAGTTGGCCGACCATTGCCGGGCTTGCTCCTCCCGCTCGCGCGGGATGTAGAGCTGCCGCGCCTGGCCGTCCTGATGGGAGACCAGATAGAGCGAGCCATGCTTCTCGCCCCGAGTACAGCGGCAGTTGGGCTGCCCGCAAACGCGGCGACGCTCGGTGAGCGTGCCGCGCAGCAGGCCCTGGTTGTGGAGTAGCCGCGTCAGGCGCGAGCGCCAATTGCGTTCCTGGAGCGACATCTGGGCGCGGTTCATGGCCCCCCCATGACTGACATAAGCCACAGATACCAGATTCGTGATGCCGGTCAAGAGAAAACGGCAACGCGAATCTACTCCAGGACGGAAGCAATGAGGTAACTGAGCCTTGAGCTGAAGGATGCCTGCCGGAGGCTATGGACTGTTGCGGAATCGCTGCGGCCGGGGTGCGCGTCCGGGCAGCTCGCCCCGCGCCCGTTTGCGGCGACGACGCCCCCCCTGGGCCGGAGCATGCCTTCGGCCTGATCCTCCGGGAGGAAGTCCGGCACGCGGCGGTCCGGGGCGGCGATCCGGGAGGGCCGTTTGGGATGACGGTGAGGGATCACCGCCGGGGGCCCGCCGACCGGGAGCCTCGGGCGCCGCTCCAGGGCCCCTGCCCACCGTCGTCTGCGGAGGGCTGTATCTGATTCTGCCACAGTACATTGTCTTGACGCGGCTAGTCGTCGGACCGAGCCCGGGGACCGCTTGCCAGGGGGCTTCGGCACCCTATAGGCTGTTCAGTTCCTCCCCCGGGAGTCGCTGGCCGGGACCCCGGCGGGGTTCCTGCCGAAGGACTCTGGACGCACCGGGGGGACCCCGGCGGGGCCACGCGCCTGCGCCTCCCCGCCGATGCCGGCCGGGGTGACCGGCCGGTGCGCCTGGCCGCCAAGGAGAGAGCGTGACCGGATCCCCGTCCCTGCAGTCGGATGCGATCTGCATCGTCGACGTCGGCAGCACGACGACCAAGGCGATCCTCTTTCGCCGGGACGAGGCGTGGCGCTGCGAGCGCTACGAGGCGCCGACGACCGTCGAGAAGCCCGAGGAGGATGTGATCATCGGCGTCCGGCGCGCGCTGGCCGGACTCGCCGAGCGCAGCGGGCGCGCGCTGCTGCGCGACGGGCGCCCGCTGCCCCCGTTCCTGTGCACCTCGTCCGCCGGCGGCGGCCTGGCCATGGTCGTGACCGGGCTGGTGCGCGAGGTGACCACGCGCAGCGCCGAGCGCGTGGCGCTGGGCGCGGGCGCGATCCTGCTCGATGTGATCGCCATGGACGACGGGCGCACGCCCTACGAGAAGATCGAGGCCCTGCGCCGGCTCCGCCCCGACATGGTCCTGCTTGCCGGCGGCTTCGACGGGGAGGCGCTCTCGGGCCCCGTCTTCCTGGCCGAGTTGATCCGCGAGGCGGGGCTCAGGCCGAAGCTGAGCGCGGCGGCGCGGCTGCCGGTGATCTACGCCGGCAACGCCAACGCGCGCGAGTTCGCCCGCCGGACGCTGGGCGACGAGTTCCACTTTCACGCCGTGCCCAACCTGCGCCCGGCCAGCGAGCGCGAGCACCTCGAGCCGGCCAGGGAGGCGATCCATGAGGTCTTCATGGAGCACGTCATGTCGCAGGCCCCCGGCTACGAAGCCCTGAAGGCCTGCGTCACGGCGCCGATCCTGCCGACCCCGGCGGCCTTCGCCGGGATCCTCGCCCTCGCCTCGCGGGAGATGAACCAGCGCATCCTCGCCGTGGACATCGGCGGGGCGACGACGGATGTCTTCACCGCCCACGGCGGGCACGTCCTGCGCACGGTGAGCGCCAATCTGGGCATGAGCTACAGCATCCTCGAGGTCGCCCGCCGGGGAGGGCTGGAGGCGATCCGGGAGCTGATCCGCGCCGACGGCGCGGCGGGAGGGATCGGCGCCGCCGAGCTGTGGGACGAGATCGGCGCGAAGCACCTGCGGCCGACGAGGCTTCCCGCGGACGAGCGACAGCGCGAGATCGAGCGCGCCGTGGGCGCGGTGGCGATCCGCGAGGCCGTGCGCGAACACCTGCAAGTGCTGCGCGGGGTCGGGCTGAGCCGCGCCCGCGAGGAGCTGCACCTCGACCGCTTCGGCCCCCGTCCCCGGCGGCGCTCGGTGGAGGGCACGCTGACGCTCGAGGGCTACGACCTGGTGATCGGCAGCGGCGGGCTGCTCTCGCACTCCCCGCGAGCCGCCGCCGCGCGCATCCTCGCCGACGCCCTGCGCCCCCGGAGGAAGACGGAGCTCGCCGTCGACAGCGCCTTCATGTTCCCGCATCTCGGCGCGCTGGCGCGGCTCGATCCGCCGCTGGCGCTGCGCCTGTTCCGTGAGCTGGGGCTCGTCCGGCTCGCGGGAGCGGAGGAGCCGCCGCCAGGCGAGGATCCCCGGCCGGCTCGCGGCGAGGGGCCGGCCGGAGGGGCCGGGTGGGC
>VGIY01000218.1 GCA_016867695.1 Candidatus Eiseniibacteriota bacterium
GCATCGATGGCCCGGCCCGCCTGATGGGCCGCGTCGCCGAAGCGCCGGCTCCGGAGGTGGGCGCCGCTCGGCCCGTCGAGCTCAGCGATCCAGACATCGGCGCTGCCGGCGCTCGTCAAGGAGCCCCCGCCGAAGTCGATCTGGCCGAAGAAGTGGCCCACCAGACAGACCGCGCCCCGCGCGCCGATGCTGACGCCGCTGCAGACGTCGTCGCTGGCGTCGCCGAAGCTGCGGCTCCAGAGCCTGCCGCCGGCGGAGTCGAACCGCGCCGCGTAGGCGTCGTAGCCGCCAGCCGAGGTGTGGGTGAGGCCGCCGAAATCGACCGTGCCGGTGAAGTAGCCGGCCAGCAGGATGTCGCCGTCCCCTGTCACGGCGAGCCCGCTCGCGTGCTGCTGCCCGCTGCCGCCGAAGCGGCGGCTCCAGATGTGCCCGCCGGCGGGATCGAACCTGGCCAGGAAGATGTCGTAGCCACCCGCGCTGACCAACGGGCCGCCGCCGAAGTCGACGGTGCCGACGAACTCGCCGGCGACGACGATGCACCCGGAGCCGTCGACCGCGACCGCCCGGGCGAGCTGGTTGTTGATGTCCCCGAAGCTCCGGCTCCAGGCGTGGGGCAACTCCAACCCGCTGGCGCTCCCGCCGGCCGAAACGGGGAGCAGCAGGGCGAGAAGCAGGAGGCGATGTCTCAGGGCGGGTCTCCTCTCTCCAGGCATCTTTGGAACGGACAGCGCCTGCTTCTCCCGGAACCCCTGGAGCATAGCACCCGCTGTGGAGCGGCCCGCCCGCACCGCGCGCCGGGGCGGCCGCTCCGCCGGGGTCACCTGCTTCTGACGACTCTCCCGCACCGGGCGTCCCCGCCGGCGACGATCCGGTAGTAGTAGACGCCCGCCGGCACCGGCGCTCTCGACGACCCGTCGCCGTGCCAGCTCACCGCCTGTTCTCCCGCGCTTCGCTGCTCGTCGCCGAGCAGCGTGCGGATTCTCCGCCCGCCCGCGTCGAGGATCTCGAGCGTCACCGGGCCGGGCCGCGCCAGGTCGAAGCGGATGCCGGTCGCGTCGACGAACGGGTTGGGCCCCGCGGCGACGAACCGGATCGCCCCGTCCGCGCGGGAAGGGGCGCTCCAGGCCACCGCCGCCGCGTCCTCCGACCGGTAGGCGCGCACATCCGTTCCCACGCCGCAGACGACCAGCGTGCCGTTCTCCGCCAGCGCCGGGCCGCCGATGTTGATGTTGGTCACCGGCACGTCCCAGCGCAGCGTGAGATCGGCGTCGAACGAGTAGAGCCGGCCCGTGGAGAAGGCGCTGTTGGACAGGTAGACCTTGCCGTCCGCGTCCACGGCGATGTGGGCCGCCGTGTAGCCGGACAGCACGCCCGACTTGTCGACGATGCGCCCGTCGGCCGGATCGAGCCGCGCCAGCCGGTGTCCTTCGATGTCGATGACGACATAGACCGAGCCGTCGGGCCCGATCCCGTATTCGGAGAACGCGCCCCCGAAGCCGCCCACGCGCCACTTCTGGGTGAACTGCGTGCCGTCGTCGGTGAAGGCGTAGTAGAAGTCGACCGACGCGTTGTTCTGCGCGCGATTCAGATAGACCGTCCCGTCGGGGCCGACCATCGGCGTGTTCTGCAGCGTGAAACCCGGCATGAGCGGGCTCTCATGGAGCCTCGCGCCCGTCTCGACGTCGTAGCGCACCAGAATGTGCCCGCCCGGCGCCGAGTCGGCGACATAGAAGGCGTTGCCGAAGCGCGCCCCGCCGCAGCTCCCGCTCACCGAGCCCACGCGCGCGGCGTGCCAGACCGTGCGCCCGTCGGCGGCGGCGATGCGCCAGATGTCCCGGAAGGAAGCGACCAGCAGGTCGCCGTTCTCGGCGAAGACGACGCCGTCGTAGGCCCCCGCATTCTGCATGTCCTCCGAGACCCACACCGTGCTGCCGTCGTCGGCGTCGAGCGCGTACAGGACCGCCCAGACGCTGGCGCCGTTGCCCGAACGCGAGCAGTAGACCTTGCCGTCGCGGACGCCGGCGATCCAGGGCGTCCAGTCGCCCGTCTGGTGGGGCAGGACCACCGCCCACAGCTCGCGCCCGTCGGCCAGATCGGTGGCGACCACGTAGGCGTCGTTGGGCTGCTGATGGGGCCAGCGCTCCTGCCGGACCGTGAACATGCGCCCGCCCTCGGTCACCGGCAGCCAGGCGATGAGCGAGGTTCGCCCGCCCGACCAGGCCGGCTCGGCCGCAACGGGGCCGACCTCGTCGGAGAGCCCGTTGCGCCCCGCGTTGCCGCCCGAGTTGGACCAGTCGCCGGCGAGAGCGGGCTGGGCGACGGCGGCGGCCAAGGCGAGCATCCACGAGCCGAGGAGAAGCGGGACGCGGTGCGAGACCGGGCGGACGCGGAGAACGGACATGGCGCGCTCCTCTGTTGCGGGACCGAGGGTGCCGGGCGATCAGGCATCCATCATGCTACCAGGAAGGCGTGAACTCCTCAATGCGGCCATCGCGCGTCGCCTCGCCGCCGCCCCCATCGCCGCGACGGCGGTGGAACACCACTTGACCCTGTGCACGGGGAACCGCACGCGCTACCGGCCGATGCGGAAGCTCGAGCCGCGGACGTTTCGACCCTCGGGCGCGTCGCGGCGGCAGCGGCGCCGGGCGGTCCGCCGGGCGCGCCGGTCCCTCGACCCGGCGGGTTTCCCTTGTCGCCGGCCCCGCCCTCCGGTAAGGATATCGTCGATGTCCGACACCGCCACCGGAGTCCTCAAGATCACCGCCCGCAGGGACGGTGAGCTGCGCGATCCGGCCCGCTCATTCCGGCGCGGGCCGGCGGATGCGCGCGTCCCGGGCGCGCTCATCCGCCGGCACCGGCTGCCCGAGGGCGCCGAGGTCGCCGGCCCCGTACAGCGCGGCCGGCACGGGCCCGAGCTGCACGCGGTGACCGCCGTGTGCGGGCTGGCGCCCGATGTCTTCGCCGCCCGCACGCCGTTCGACAAGCTCACGCCCATCGACCCGTGCGACCGGCTGCACCTCTCGAAGAGCGACGACATGGCCATGCGTCTCGTGGACCTGCTCGCGCCGATCGGCAGGGGGACGCGCGGGCTGATCGTCTCGCCGCCCAAGGCGGGCAAGACGACCATCCTGATGGCCATGGCCAAGACGATGCGCGCGGCCGAGCCCGAAGCGCACATCATCGCCCTGCTCATCGACGAGCGGCCCGAGGAGGTCACCCACTTTCGCCGCGGGGTCGACGTCCAGGTGCTGGCCAGCTCCAAGGACGAGAGCCCCGAGTCGCACATCGAGCTGGCGGAGATGACGCTCGCCTATGTGCGCACGCTGCTCGAGTGCGGCCGCCACGTGATCGTCCTCGTCGACAGCCTCACGCGCATGGGACGCGCCTTCAACGTGCGTGGCTCGGGCACGGGCCGCACGATGTCGGGCGGGCTGGAGGCGGGCGTGCTGGAGGTTCCGCGCCGCTTCTTCGGGCTGGCGCGCAACGTCGAGAACGGCGGGTCGGTGACCATCATCGCCACCGTGCTCGTCGACACCGGCTCGCGCATGGACGAGCTGATCTTCCAGGAGTTCAAGGGCACCGGCAACAGCGAGGTGGTGCTGAGCCGCTCGCTCGCCGAGGCGCGGATCTTCCCGGCGATCGATCTGCCCGCCTCGGGCACGCGCAAGGAAGAGCTGCTCTACGGCCGAGAGGAGCTGTCGCGCGTCTCCGCCATCCGCAGCGCGCTCGCCGGGCGCAAGCCCGACAACGCCATGCGCGCGCTGCTGAAGGCGATGGACCCCTACCCGACCAACGAGGCCTTCCTGGCCAGCATCCCGGGCGAGTAGCCGGACGGCGCCGCCCATCGTCGGACGGGTCCTGCCGCCGCGCGGCGTCCGTAGTCAGCGGGAGGCGGGCCGAAGACGCGCCGCTCGACCCGAACGGCCGATTGGAGGGATCTTCATGACCGCTCGCACGCGCAGCGTCCTGCTCTGGGTTCTCGCCGTCCTGATCACCCTCGCCGCCGCCGCCTACCAGCGCCTCACCGGGCCGACCTACCCGGTGAGCGGGCGGGCCCGGATCGGGGACACCACGCTGCGCTTCCGGCTGGATCGGAGCCACGCCGGATCCACGGACCATCTCGTCCGCGTCGGCGTCCCCGACGGCGAGTGGCGGGGGTGGCTGCGCCATCGGCTCCACGGCTCGGCGGATGGCTGGACCCTGGTCGAGATGACGCTCGACGGCGGCGCGCTCGCGGGCGCGCTCCCGCATCAGCCGCCGGCCGGCAAGATCGACTACCAGGTCTTCCTGGCCCCGCCACCGCCGGAGGGGGGGACGCCGGGAGACGAGGCGGCGGTCCTGGGCGAGGCCGCGCCGCTCACCGATCCGGTCACGATCCGCTTCCGCGACCCGGTCCCGATCGCCGTCCTGATCCCCCACGTGCTGCTGATGTTCGCCGCCATGCTGACCTCGAACAGGGCCGGCTTCGAGGGGCTCCTGCGCCGGGGCGACCCGCGCCGGCTTGCCGTCTGGACCTTCTGGCTGATACTCGTCGGGGGCATCCTCGTCGGGATGCTCGTCCAGAAGTACTCGTTCCACGTCTGGTGGACGGGCTTCCCGCTGGGCGACGACATCACCGACAGCAAGACGCTCGTCGCCCAGGTCGCCTGGCTGATCGCGCTCCTGGCCTCGCGCCGGGGCGGTCGCGCGGCGCGGTTCTGGGTGGTCGTCGCGGCGGTCGTGACGTTCGGGATCTTCCTCATCCCGCACAGCATGTCGTAGGCCGGGCGGCGGAGGACGCGCCCGCGCCGAGGGCGGAGGCGAGACGGCTTCCCCGGGCTGAAGCCGCGCCCGCGGCACCGGAGCGAGAGGCGCCGCGGGTCCGGGACGGCGTGACGCCGCCGCGGGTCCGGGACGGCGTGACGCCGCCGCGGGTCCGGGGACGGCGTGACGCCGCCGCGGGTCCGGGACGGCGTGACGCCGCCT
>VGIY01000219.1 GCA_016867695.1 Candidatus Eiseniibacteriota bacterium
CCTGCTCTGCTGGTCCGCGTCGCGCCGCCTGCTCGCCTGGCCGATCGCCTGCGGTCTCGCGCTCCTCGCCCTCTGGCTCCTGTTGCGCACCGGCTCTCGCGGGCCGCTGCTCGCGTTGATCGCCTGCCCCGCGGCCCTGCTGCTCCTGCCGGCCCGCAGCGGGGGGCCTCGCCCGGGGGCGATCGTCCTGCGGATCACGCTCGCGCTGGGGATCGCCGGCGCGCTGCTCCTGCTAGTCCTGCCCGAGCCCGTTCGCGAGCGCACGGCGGCGGTGCTGCTGCGCGGGCCGGCCGGCCTGCTCTCGGGCGCCGGGTCGGAGGCCTGGCTGCGCGATCCCGCCAGCGTCTTCCGCGCCGAGGTGATCGCCCGCGGGCTGGCCGTGCTGCGCGATGTGCTGCCCTGGGGCGGGGGCACGGGGAGCTTCCCGGCGCTGCTCTTCCTGCGCGACTTCCGCCTCTATCCGCACAACATCGAGATCGAGCTGCTGGTCGAGCAGGGCTGGCCGGGGCTCGCGCTCTTCGTCGCGCTGCTCTGGATCTCCTGGCGGCGGGCGCGCGCGCTGGCGCGCAGGGATGCCGCCGCCGCCTGGCTCTTCGCGCTCCTGGCCATGGCCTGGTGGAACGCGCAGGTGAGCGGGGACCTGCCGGCCAACGGCGAGGTCTGGTTCTGGGCCGGGATGATCGCCGGGCTCCATCGGGCGGCGAAGGGGGGCGGGATCGAGTCGCGTCCCGCGTGAGCCGGCTCGTCGCTATCGAGCGCGCGGGGCCACCGCGCCCCTCGATCGCGTCCCGCGTGCGCCGGCTCGATCCCCTCCGGATCTCCGCAACGGTCCGGCCGACCCTCGCGCGGCGCCCGCGGGGGCGGGGCCGCGGCCGCGCCCGACGGTGAACCGCCGGCCGATCAGCTCTCCAGCAGCGCCTCCAGCTCGCGAACTCGAGCCTCCCAGGAAACGGCGTCGCGCGACTCGATCGGCGGCTTTCCGGGCGAAGCGCCGCCCGCGCCCGCCTCGCGAACGGCGCGCACGAAGGCCTCCGGCCCGGCGGCCAGCGTGATGCCGCCGCGCGGCGCGTCCCGGATCCCGCCGCGTCCCCCGCGGGGCGAAGCCCGCGCCTGCGGATCGCCGGAGGCCACGACCGGCAGGCCGGCGGCGAGGAACTCGGCCGCCTTCAGGTTGTCGAGACTGCTCACTCCGGGGAGCGGCCGGTAGGGGATGATGCCCACGTCGGCCGAGGCGACGAGCGCGCCCGCATCTCCCTGGGGCAGGAGGCCGAACAGGCGCAGGTCTCCCGCGGCGCGCAGTTCGGCGACGCCGCGCCGCGGCCAGGTGGATTCCCCGGCGAGCAGCAGCGTCACGCCCGCCCGCAGCAGCGCGAGGAGGAGCGACTGATCGAGGCGCTCGTTGAGCGTGCCGTGGAAGACCGCCTTCACGCCGGGCGACTGCCGCAGGTCGGCGAAGCGCGTCCCCCGCCAGGCGTCCGGGCGGAAGGCGCGCGTGTCCACGCCGTGAGGGAGCTTCACGATGCGCCGCGCGAAGGGGCGCAGGCGCGCGCGGAGGTTCTCGTCGGGCACGAGCGTCAGGTCGGCCGCCGCGGCCAGCGCCTTCATGCGGGCGTCGATCCGCCCGCCGAGCCGGCGGGCGCGGCTGAGCAGCGCGTAGTCGTCGATTGCGTCGTACACCAGGCGGCGCACGCGCAGGGGCGGCGCCAGGGGGTGGAGCAGGGGCGCGTAGCAGATGAGCACCGCTTCCTCCAGGCCTTCCTCGCGCGCCAGTCTGTCGAGACAGCTCCGCGCCCAGGCCCGCTGGCGGACGGCGTTGGCAAGCTCGACCAGGGCGCTGAAGCGCTCGGCCGGGATCCCCCACGCGCCCCGGACTACGCGCACGCCGCTGGCGTCGGCCCGGCAGCGATAGGGCGACCGCAGCCACTCACCCGGCGAGCGCGTCCCGCGCGCGAAGTCGAGCGGCGAGAAGGGCGGGTCGAGGTAGTAGACGCGCCTGCGGGCGGCGAGGCGCGAGGCGAGCTGCTGTTTGCGGCGCCACTGCGAGGCCCAGGGGTCGTTGGCCACGAAGACGACGGGCGCCGCGCCGGTCGTCGCGGGGCGCGCGCTCTCTCCGCCGGCGGGTTTCACCAGGCCTCGCCGGCGGCGATCGACTCGCGCACGAGGGAAAGGAAGGCGCTCGCCACCGCCGGGCCCGTGAACCGCGTTGGGAAGGGCGGAGGCTCCAGCCGCCCGAAGTCGACCACCTCGGGCACGGCGCGCGCCAGGGCGTCGATGTCGCCGGGGGCCACGCAGCGGCCGTAGGGGTAGCCGGAAAGCCCCTCGCGCGTGCCGCCGACATCGGTGGCGACGATACCCAGCCCCGCCGCTCGCGCCTCGAGCAGCGCCATCGCCAGCCCCTCCCAGCGCGAGGTCTGCACGAAGGCGTCGGCGGCGGCGAAGAGCTCCGGCAGATCGGTGCGGAAAGAGAGGAACTCCAGCCTCCCGCCCAGCCCCTGGCGCGCAGCCTGGCGCTCCAGCGCGCCGCGCAAGGGGCCGTCGCCGGCGATGGCGAAGCGCCAGCGGCCGTCCTGGGCGGCCAAGCGCGCCGCCGCGGCGACGAAGTCCGCCTGTGCCTTCTGGGGAACGAGACGACCCGCGTTGACGACGAGCCGGGCGTCCTCGGGCAGGCCGAGAGCCGCGCGCGCTTCCCGGCGCCGCGCGCGCGCCGAGCGGAAGCGCTCATGGTCGATGGCGTCGGCGAGCGGGGCGATCTTGCCCCGGGGGACGCCCCGGCGCGCCAGCTCCTCAGCCAGCGCCTCCGAGACGGGCAGGACGCGCGCGTTCAGGTTCGTCAGCAGCCGGTCGATCCAGGCGTGGCGGCACCATCCACCCGCTCCCCGAGCGCGGGGCATGTTGACGCGCTCGAGGCAGGGCAGGCGCGCGCGCCGCGCCAGGAGCGCGATCGCGCGCCCGGCGTGGAGGTAGATCGCGTCGGGCGCCTCGAGGCGCAGCTCGCGATCCAGACGCGCCAGGCCCCAGGGCGTGCGCAGCGCCGCGCGCGGGAAGCGGCTCGCGGGGATGGCGCGCGCGGCGAGCGCCTGGGTGAGCCCTCCGGTTGCGGCCTCCTCCCCCGCGCGGAGGAAGAGCCAGGCCCGGAAGGAGATCTCGGTGGGCGGGCAGGCGTCGATCAGCCGCAGGAGCGCCAGCTCGCTGCCGCCCAGCGCGGTCGAGCCGATGGGGACGAGCAGGCGCAGGGCCCGCGGGTGCGGTTCTGTCTCCGGAGGTGTCAGCGTGTCGCGCCCTCGCGGTCGGCGTCAGCTCTTGGTCAGCAGCGCCGCCACGGAGACGACGACGGCGGCGGCGGTGCCCAGCGGCGTGAGGACCGTCCAGAACTTGTACCATCGCCGTTCGGGCACGAGGATGTGCGCGCCCGCGGCGACCGCCCCGCCCGGTCCCGGTTCCACCCTCTCGCCCTGCGGGCCGTAGACCCTCCAGCCCCCCGTGCGCCCGTACTGGTTCGGCCCCCCGGCCAGACCGATGTAGTCGGCGACCGTCTGCCCGGGGAGGAAGGGGTAGAGGCCCGGACGCTGCACGGCGCCGCTCACGGCGACCCACTCGCGCGAGAAGGGCACCTCGACGATGTCGCCCGGACGGGCGGGCTCGCCCTCCGCCGCCTCCCGCGACAGCCATGCCCGCGCCGCGCCATCGCGCTCGAGCCAGACGCCCTCGCCGCCGGCGCCCAGCCCCCCGGCGGCCGCCAGGACGAAGCCCAGCGTGTCGCCGGCGCGCGCCGGGACGATGCGCGTCTCGGAGGGAAACGGCCGGTCGACCAGGCTCGACCCGGCGCGGGGCGCGGCCTCGCCCTCGGGGAAGAGCCCGCGCACGCGGTAGTGCCCGCGCGCCGCGGGAACCTGCACGCGATCGCCCGTCCGCAGCACCGGATTCCCGTCGAGAGCCCCAAGCACGCGCCAGGCGAGCAGGTCGCAGGCGTGCGGCCCGGCGCTTCCCGCGCGCGTGATCAGGACCGCCCTGGCGTCGGCCCCCGCGCGTAGCCCGCCCGCCAACGCGACCAGGTCGTCGAGACGGAATGACGAGGGGGCTTCGTAGACGCCCGGCTCGATCACCTGCCCGGTGATCGGGATGCGCAGCAGGCCGGTGCGGACGAGCGACAGGGTGACCGTCGAGCGGGGATAGAGCGGCGCGCAGACGGCGCGCAGGCGTCCCTCCGCGTCGGCGAGCGTCAGGCCCGCTGCCGGGATCGCGCCCACCGTGGGCACGATCAGCAGGCCGTCGGCGCTGACGACGAGCGGAACGACCGTGTCCACCGAGCCCCACAGGCCGAGCGCCAGCTCGTCCCCGGGCGCCAGCCAGTAGCCCGCCGGGTCGATCACCGCCTCGAGCGCCCGGGGCCGTTCGCCGAGGCGCGACCGCTCGGCGAGCGACGCGCCCAGCCGGTCCCGCAGCGCTTCCAGGGCCGGGGCCTCGCGCGCCGGCGCGCGCAGCGCCGTGGACTGGGCCGCGCCCGGGGTCGCGCAGGCGGTCCAGGCGAGGCCGAGCAGCATCGGGAGAGCGAATCTCCTCGTCCGTGCAGCGACCATGATCGCCCAGTGTGGTAGAGCCGCTCGCCGTGCGTCAAGCGCCGGGTTGATGCGTGGGATTGAAGCGGGCGCGCGTTCCGTCCAAGGGCCGCGCGGCGGCGGCGTGGGGGGCAGGGGTCGCCGCGTGGAGGGCGCGAGCCGCCTCAGCGGGCGCGCGCCTCGTCGATCCGCCGGCAGGCACCGCGACGCAGCGGGCGCGAGCCGCCTCGATCCGCCGGCAGGTCCCGCGCCTCAGCGGGCGCCCGCCTCGTCCATCCGCCAGCAGGCACCGCGACGCAGCGGCGCGCGCGGATCGATCCGCTCGCCCGGGACCGCGCCCTCGGGGCGGCCCCCCAGGCGCAGCCAGAGGAGCGCCGCCGATCGGGCGAGGCTCA
>VGIY01000220.1 GCA_016867695.1 Candidatus Eiseniibacteriota bacterium
CTGGCGGGATCGCGCAACCAGGCCTCCGACCCGGCGCCCGAGAGCAGGCCGGCCGGCCCGCGCAGCAGCACCGCCGCCGTGCGCTCGCGAACGGGCTCGGGCAGGACTAGCAGGAGCAGCGCGCCGGCGAGCCCCAGCGCGAGGGTGATCCGCAGGACGATCGCCCCCGGGCGAGGCCCCCCGCAGCGGGCGGGCAGGAGCAGCAGGGCCGCGGGGCAGGCGAACAGCGCGAGCAGCGGCCCGCGCGAGCCGGTGCGCAGCAGGAGCCAGAGGGCAAGGAGCGCGAGAGCGCAGGCGATCGGCCAGGCGAGCAGGCGGCGCGAAGCGGACCAGCAGAGCAGGACGATCCAGATCGCCAGCAGCCTGCCCACCCAGATCGGACTCGTCCCCAGCCAGGCCAGCCGCCCCAGCGGGGGGCCCTCCAGCCCGCTGCCCACCAGGCCGAGCAGGGCGAGAACGCCCACGCCGGCGAAGAGGGCGCCCAGGGCGACCGCTCCCCGCAGGAAGCCATCGAGGTGCCGGCGGCGGCCCCAGAGCGGCCAGAGCAGGAGCGGCGCCAGGAAGAGCGTGCAGTTCGTCACCAGCCAGGACTTGAGCTTCTCGTCTCCATAGGTCGGCGCCGGCGTGCGCGCGAGCCCCGCCCAGAGCAGCAGCGTCAGCGCGACGAGGATCAGCGTCTGCGGGTCGCGAAGCGCGGAGGCGAACGCGGCGCCGCCCGAGACGGGGCGGGCGAGCGCGCCGCTGGAGGCGAGCACCTCCCCCGCCCGTCCCGCTCCCCGATCGCGACCGAGCGCCAGGAGCCAGGCAACGACGAAGAGCCCTCGCAGGCCGATCTGCAGCGCGAGCGCATCGCTCCCCGCGAGCCCCAGGGGCTGGAAGAGCGGGCCGCCCAGGAAGAGAAGCGCCAGTGTCCACTCGGCGCGGGCGGCGAACGCCGCCAGCGCCAGCAGGCCGAGCAGCGCCGCCCCCACCCAGACCATCTGCGGCAGCAGGAGGAGGAGCAGGAGATCGGCGCAGAGCACGATGATCCAGAACAGGCGGTACTGCGGGCCGGCCGGCAGGGCGGCGGGGAGCCGCGCCGCTTCCCTGGCGGGCATCGGCGCCCCCTAGCGGCCGGCCAGGAAGCCGAGGCCGACGCCGCGCAGCAGGCGCTGGAGGCGCCGGCGCCTCTCCGGATCCTCCTCGGCCAGCCTGGCCCACCGGTCCGCGGCCGCCGCCGCGCCGACCCCGGCGAGGAAGGCGATCAAGGTCGCCAGGACGACGATCAGCGCGCGGCGCGGGCGGGCCTTCTCCAACGGGACGACCGGCGGGTCGAGCAGCTGGATGGTCGGCGTGTCGCGGACTTCCTGGATGCGGTGCTGCTCGTGCATCTCGACCAGCAGGGCGTAGAGCGCCTGCTGGATCTCGACCTCGCGGTAGAGACGCAGGAACTCCATGCTCAGCTCGGGCAGCCGGCCGAGGTCGATGATCGCGCCGCGAGCGCTGCCGCCGGAGGGACCCGCGGAGACCCCCGCGGTCCCCGCCGAGCGCCCCTCGAGGCCCGCCCTGGCCGCCTCCAGGGCCCGCACCTGCGCGTCGAGCCGGACGACCTCGGGGTGCCCGGCGCCCACCTGGGCCGCCAGCGCGTCGCGCTCGACGAGCGCCGCCAGGCGCTCGCCCTCGACCCGGGCGACGGCGGCGACGAGAGCGCGCGCCTGCTCCTCGGGCACCAAGAGCCCGTGCGTCTCCTCGAAGGCCCGCAGGCGCTCCTCGGCCGCCCGCAGATCCGCGCTCGTCCCGGCCAAGCGCTCGGCGACGAAGGCGCGCACGCCGGCGGCGCTCGAGCGGCGCGCTTCCCTCTGGATCTCGTCCAGCGCGCGCAGGGCGCTGCCGAGGACCGCCGCGGCGCGCTCCGGCTCGCGGTCGAGATAGCCGACGCGGACGATGCCCTCGCCGCCGACGCGCACCTTGAAGCGCTCGGCGAACGCCTCGCGCGCCCGGTCGAGGTTCTTGCAGCGCATGACGGCGACCAGATCGTGCTCGGCGATGACCTGGTCCTGCAGCCGGCGACTGCGCAGGATGCCGGCGACCAGGTCCGACGGCGTGGCCCACATCGGCAGGCTCATCCGCCCGGCGATCGAGATGCCGGCTCCGCGCGCCGCGGCCAGGGCCGAGCTCATCCCGCGCGAGAGCCCGCCCAGCGCGAGCGTCTCCTCCTCGGGAGGCAGGAGACTGGCCGTGGACCGGTACCACTTCGGCAGCAGCAGGCTGACGATGACGGCCGCCGCGGCCACCGCCAGCGTGTTGAGGAGAATCGCGCGGCGCCAGCGCAGCAGGCGCAGGAAGAGGTCGATCCTGTCGGCGGGCGCCGGTCTCGCCCCGGCCGGGCGCTCGTTCGCGACCGGGTCGTTCTCTGGGCGCATGGCCCCTCCTACCCCTGCCCGGAACGCTCCGCGCCGGCACCCACGCCCGCGCCCACGCGCAGGCGGTTGAGCGCGCGCCCCAGGGCCGCCTCGGCGCGCACCGAGTCGAGCCCCGGAGCCTGCTCCCGCAGGCGCCGGAGCGCACGGTCGCGCGCCGCCTCCGCCCGGGACAGGTCGATCTCCGCGCCCCGCTCGATCGCGTCGGCCAGGACCACGGCCCAGTTGCGCGCCACCTCCAGGAACCCGCCGCTGACGGCGAAGACCTCGCGCGCGCCGTCTGGACGGGTCAGCGTCAGCGGGCCGGGGCGCAGCAGCGTGACCAGCGGCGCGTGGTGGGCGAGGACGCCCAGGAAGCCCTCGCTGCCCGGCGCCTGGAGCGCGACGACCTGCGCCTCGAGGACGGTCTTCCCCGCCGTCAGCAGCCGCACGGTGAAGGTCTGCGCCATGCCGCCCCCATCCTCTCCGCGCTCGCGGCGGGAAACTCGGCCCCGCCTCGGCCGCCGGCGCCGCCAGCCGGAGCCGGCGTCCCGCTCGCGGCGGCCCGCCGGTCCTAGCCCCCCGCGGTCTCGCCGCGCGCGTCTCCCGCCTGCGCCTCGACCTCCTCGATGCCCCCGACCATCCAGAAGGCCTGCTCCGGCAGCTGATCGTACTTGCCGGCGCAGAGGTCGGCGAAGCTGCGGATCGTCTCCTCGAGCTTGACGTAGCGCCCCTCGCGCCCGGTGAAGGACTCGGCGACGAAGAAGGGCTGCGACAGGAAGCGCTGGATCTTGCGCGCGCGCTGGACGATCACCTTGTCCTCCTCGGAGAGCTCGTCCATGCCGAGGATGGCGATGATGTCCTGGAGGTCCTTGTAGCGCTGGAGGGTCTGCTGCACCTCGCGGGCCACGCGGTAGTGCTCCTCGCCCACGATCCGCGGATCGAGGATGCGGGAGGTCGAGTCGAGGGGATCGACCGCCGGGTAGATGCCCATGTCCGCGATCTGGCGCGAGAGGACGGTCGTCGCGTCGAGGTGCGAGAAGGCGGTCGCCGGCGCCGGGTCGGTCAGGTCGTCGGCCGGCACGTAGATCGCCTGCACGGAGGTGATCGATCCCCGGCGCGTCGACGTGATGCGCTCCTGCAGCTCGGCCATCTCCGTCGCCAGCGTCGGCTGGTAGCCGACCGCCGAGGGCATCCTCCCGAGCAGCGCCGAGACCTCGGAGCCCGCCTGGGTGAAACGGAAGATGTTGTCGATGAAGAGGAGCACGTCCTGGCCCATCTCGTCGCGGAAGTACTCGGCCACGGTCACGCCGGTCAGGCCGACGCGCAGGCGGGCGCCCGGCGGCTCGTTCATCTGGCCGTAGATGAGCGCCGTCTTGGCGAGCACGCCCGACTCCTTCATCTCCAGCCAAAGGTCGTTGCCCTCGCGCGTGCGCTCCCCGACCCCGGCGAAGACCGAGTAGCCACCATGCTCGGTGGCGATGTTGCGGATCAGCTCCATGATGACCACCGTCTTGCCGACGCCGGCGCCGCCGAAGAGCCCGATCTTGCCCCCCTTGGGATAGGGGGCCAGCAGGTCGACGACCTTGATGCCCGTCTCCAGGATCTCGGTGTCGGTGTTCTGCTCGACGAGCGGGGGCGGGTCGCGGTGGATCGGCATGCGCAAGCCCTGGTCGGGAAGCGGGCCGAGGGGATCGACCGGCTGTCCGAGCAGATTGATCACCCGTCCGAGGCATTGCTCGCCCACCGGCACCGTGATCGGCCCCCCCGTGTCGCGCGCCGGAGCGCCGCGCACGAGCCCGTCGGTCGAGGCCATGGCCACGCAGCGGGCGATGCGGTCGCCGAGGTGCAGCGCCACCTCGACGGTCAGGGGAGTCCGGCGCATCTCGCCCGAGTCGTCGATCTCCTTCTCGACCTCGATGGCATTGCGGATCTCGGGCAGGTGCCCCTGGGGGAACTCGACGTCCACCGTGGGCCCGATCACGCGAATGACCTTTCCGTCGACTGCCGTGTCGGCCATGACCGATCCTTTCTCAGGCGAGGCCTTCCGCCCCGCCGACGATCTCGAGCAGCTCCTTGGTGATCACCGCCTGGCGGACCTTGTTGGCCTTGAGCGTCAGCTCCGTCATCACCTCGTCCGCGTTGCGGGTGGCGTTGCCCATCGCCAGCATGCGCGCCGAGTGCTCCGCGGCGAAGGAGCTGGTCAGGATGGCCAGGACGCGGGTCTCGACGTGGCGCGGCAACAGCGCGGCCAGCACCCGGGCCGCATCGGGCTCGCACAGGTAGGGCGCGCCCGCCGGGTCCGGTTCGGCCAGGGCCACCGGGACCACCGTCTCCGTCTCCAGGGCGCGCCGCGCCGTAGTCAGGAAGCGGGTGTAGATGAACTCGACGCGGTCGACCTCGCCGCCCAGGAAGTGGTCGAGCCCGAGCCGCGTCAGACGCCCCACCGTCGCCGGATCGACCTGATCGCCCGCGGCGACTGCGGCATCGGCGAAGTCCCAGCCCCGGTAGGCGAAGTAGCGCGCCACGCGGCCGCCCACCGGCTGCAGCCGCACGCGCTGCTGGCCCAG
>VGIY01000221.1 GCA_016867695.1 Candidatus Eiseniibacteriota bacterium
GTCGAGGAACGCCGGTCCCTGGAGCGGGAGGGACTGGCGACCCTCTTCCGGGTCCATCCGGTCATCCCCTACCTGGATTCCCTGGCGCTCATGCGCCGAAGCGATTTGCTGCTCACCGTCGACGCCAGGCTGACGCAGTCGGCCGAGAGCGTCTTCCTGCCGTCGAAGCTGGTCGACTACCTCGGATCGGGAACGCCGGTCCTGGCCGTCACCCCCCGGAGAGGGGCGACGGCGCGCGTGGTCGCCGAGTCGGGCGGCATCGTCTGCGACATCGAGGACGATGAGGCGATCGAGGGGGCGCTGGAGCGGATCGTGGACCAGGGGCCGCCGCCGCCGCCTGCCCCGGCCGCGCTGGCCCCCTACGAGCACCTGGAGGTCGCGCGCCAGCTGCTCGATGTCGCCGCCGGGCTGCGGCGCTGACCGCGCCCGGCGGGAAGGCGGTCCGGCGGATGGAAGTTCCGGGCGGCGTCGGGTCCGCGCCGCCCCCGCAAGCCCGCTCGCCCCGGCCGCCCCCGCTCAGCCGCCGGCCAGCAGCTTGACGATCGCCGCCAGCGCGGCCAGCACGACGAAGACGCGCACCCAGCGGGCCCCCTTGGCGATCACCAGCCGCGCGCCGAGCACGCCGCCCACCGTGCTCCCGGCGGCGAGGGCCAGGCCGGGCACCCACTGCACCTGCCCCGCGCGCCAGAAGACGAACAGCGCCGCGGCGGTGAAGCAGACGGCGAGCCCGAACTTGAGCGCGTTGGCGCGGACGACGTCGAAGCCGCCCAGGAGGACGAGCACCGCCAGCTGGAGCACGCCGACCCCCGCCTGGAGGAAACCGCCGTAGACCCCGATGACGAGGAAGATCGGATAGAGGTGCAAGGGCACGCGGCCGGCCGAACCCTCGCGCCCCCATCGGCGCGCGTCGACGAAGACCGTCGCCGCCATCAGCGCGAAGAAGAGCGCGGCGAGCCGGCGGAAAAGGCCCTCGTCGAGGTGGGCCGCAGCGTAGGCCCCGAGCAGCGAGCCGGCGATCGAGACCGCCGCCAGCGCGGGCAAACGGCGCCAGGGCATCACGCCGTGCCGGTGGTACTCCCCCGCGCCCGCCGCCGCCTGTAGCAGGATGGCCACGCGATTGGTCGCGTTGGCCACTTGCGGCGGCAGGCCGAACCAGAGCAGCAGCGGCAGGGTGATGAAGGAACCGCCGCCGGAGAGCGCGTTGATCACGCCGCAGAGGACGCCGCCGACGGCCAGGAGCAGCAGCTGCCAGAGCTCCATCGCCCGCCTTTCACAGCCGTCTCGCCCACGCCGCCGGAGAATCCGCCGCGGCGCCTGCCCTGCCGCTCGCGAAGCCGTCGCCCCCCGTCGCGGCGGGGATCAGCGTCGCCGGGCTCACGCCGTCGGCTTGACCCAGAACAGCTCCTCGCCGAACTGCACCTCGGCCGCGTCGGCGGCGAGGATCTTCACGACCTCGCCCCGCTCGGGCAGGCCCGGCCCCCCGTAGGTGATCTGGTTGAAGCACTTCATCACCTCGATCAGCCCGAGCACGACGCCCGCCGAGACGGACGAGCCGACCTCGACGAAGGGCGGGGCATCGGGCGTGGCGCGGCGATAGAAGATCCCCTCCGAGGTCGCGGCGACCCTGATCAGACCGCTGCCCGCCTGCTCGCTCGCTCCCCCCTCCGCCGATGCGCCGTCCGGGCCGGCGGTCTCCCCCGCACCGCCGCGCGGGTCGATCCGCAGGAGCGGCGCGCCGTAGTCGACCGGCGTGTGGGCGTCCGGGATGCAGGCCTCGACGACGCGGCCCTGCACGTCGCGCGGCAGCCGGAGCGCGTGGCGCACGCCGAGGATCCTGAAGGCGGTCAGGCGGGCGAACGGGTTGAGGAAGAGCCCCGGGCGGGGAATGCCCTCGGCGACGCCCACCCGGGGCGCGGTGACGAGGAGCGTCCCCGGGTTCGCCGCATCGTCGCGCACGCGCGCGATCAGGACTCGCTCGGCCATGCCTCTGCCTCCTCGTTCGCCGGCCCGCCTCCGCGGGCGCGGCGCGGCGGCCCCGCGCCCCCTCGCCTCCGGCTGCCCGGGCCTCTCGCGGCGGCGCCCCCGCGCGCGGCGCTCATCCCGCGGGCTCGGTCAACACGGCCAGGTCGTGCAGCGACCAGATGCGCGGGTTCTTCACCCGCCGGTAGCCGATCGACTGGTACGAGAGCTCGACGAGGGTCATCAGGTAGTCGCGCAGCTCGTGCACGGCCACGATCTCGTCGGTGTCCATCTGCGCGGCCGCCTTGTAGGGATCCATGTCGGCCTCGATGCGCTGCTCGACCTCGCGCATGCCCGCCTCGACCTGCGCCCGCTCGGCGGGGTCCGTGGACAGGATGTGGAAGTTGTCGTCGAGCCGCGTGCGGTAGGCGCCGATCGCCAGCGTGCGCCCCTCCATGACCGCCAGCCGCGTCAGCGGCGTCGACAGCTGGACGACGGGCTCGTAGGGCCTGCCGGTCATGGCGTAGTAGCCGGCGCCGGAGGCCTTGCGCAACAGGACCGTGATCATCGGCACGGTGTTGGTCGAGTTCGTGTAGAGCAGGTTCGAGCCGAAGCCGAGCAGGCCGTGCTTCTCGGCCTCCAGCCCGATGTCGAAGCCGGAGATGTCCTGCAGCCAGAGGATCGGGATGCCGTCGGAGTTGCAGGCGCGGGAGAACTGGGAGATCTTGGCGATCCCCTCGCGGTAGAGGATCCCCCCGGGGCGCGTGCGCGCGCGCATCTCCGGGTGCGGGGTCATCTGCTGGTTGTTGATGATGATCCCGACGTAGAGCCCGTTCAGCCGGGCGACGCCGGTGATCATCTCCTCGCCGGTGTGGGGCATCAGCTCCCAGAAGAGCGACCCGTCCACCAGGCGGGCGATCACCTCGCGCGCGTCGTAGACCACGCGATGGTCGGTCGGCAGCAGTCCGTTGATCTCTTCTGGCGGATAGCGCGGATCGGCCGGGGCGAAGGCGTGGCGGTAGTAGCCGACGGCGGGCGTCGGCAGCAGGGCCACCTCCTGGCGGATGCGCAGCATCATCGTCGGATCGTCGGGCACGCGCTCGTCGGCGCAGTTGGAGAGGTGCACGTGGACGTCGGGCCCGCCGATGGTCAGCGAGGTGATCTTCTGCGACTTGGCCCCCTTGATCAGCGCCGCGCCGGCGATGACCATGTAGGCCTGCTCGGTCATGAAGAGCTTGTCGGAGATGATCGGCATGTAGCCGCCGCCGGCGATGCAGTCGCCCAGCACCCCGGCGATCTGCGGCACGCCGCTGGCCGAGAGCAGCGCGTTCATCTTGAAGATGTAGCCCGCCCCCAGCTTCCCCGGGAAGGTCTTCGACTGCTCCGGCAGGAAGAGCCCCGAGCAGTCGACCAGGTAGATCACCGGGATCTTCAGGCGCAGCCCGACTTCCTGGGCGCGCTCGATCTTCTCCGGCGTCAGCGGCCACCAGGAGCCGGAGGCGACCGTGTTGTCGTTGGCGATGACGATGGCCAGGCGCCCATGGATGCGGACGAAGGCGGTGATCACGCCCGCCGCCGGCGACGTGCGCGGCGGGTCGCCGAAGGTGCGCCCGTAGTTGACGAAGGTCTGGATCGGGAAGACCGCCGTCCCCGGATCCTTGAGCAGCTCGATCCGCTCCCAGGTCGTCAGCTTGCCCTTGGCGTGGACGCGCTCGACGTACTCCCGGCCCCAGCCGCCGCGCACTTCCTCCCGGCGCTCGAAGAGCGTCCGGTTGAGCGCCTCCATGCGGGCCAGATTCTCGCGGTAGTCCCGCTCGGCCAGGACCTCTTCGGCCGGCCGGCCCAGCGGGTGGAGGATGACCTTGGCCATGGCCTTCCTTTCGTCTCTCGGCGGCCCTCGCCCGCGGCGCCCGTCCCGCCACGCCCGGGCGCCGTGGCCGCTCGCGGCCGGCGCGCGCGCCCCCTTGCCCCCGGCGCCTCGCCCTCGCCCGCGCTCAGCCCAGCAACCGGCCGATGAAGCCGGTGTCGTAGTTCCCGGCCGCGAAGTCGCGGTCCTCGAGGATCCGCAGGTGCACCGGGATCGTCGTCTTCACGCCCTCGACCTTGAAGGCCTCGAGCGCCTGGACCATGCCCCGGCGCGCCGCTTCGCGGGTCGGCCCATGGACGATCAGCTTGGCGATCAGCGAGTCGTAGTAGACGGGGATGCGGTAGCCGGCGCGCACGTGCGTGTCGACGCGCACGGCGACCCCGTCGGCCGCGTGGGGCGGCTCGAAGACGCTCACCAGGCCCGGCGAGGGCCTGAAGTCGTCGAAGGGATCCTCGGCGTTGATCCGGCACTCGATCGAATGCCCGGTCAGGGCGATCTCCTCCTGGCGGAACGAGAGCGGCGCGTTGGCGGCGATCCGCAACTGCTCGAGCACGAGGTCCCGGCCGGTGACCTGCTCGCTGACCGGATGCTCCACCTGCAGGCGCGCGTTGACCTCCATGAAGTAGAGCTTCCCGTCCCGATCGCGGAAGAACTCCACCGTGCCGGCGTTGCGGTAGCCGACCGCGGGCAGCGCGCGGCAGATCCTGCCGCCCAGCTCCTCTCGCAGCTCGGCCGTCATCACCGGCGAGGGGGATTCCTCGACCAGCTTCTGGTGCCGCCGCTGGGCCGAGCACTCGCGCTCGCCCAGGTGGACCATCGCCCCGTAGCGGTCGCCGATCACCTGGAACTCGATGTGCCGGCCGTCGACGATGTACTTCTCCAGGTAGAGCCCCGGGTTGCTGAAGGCCTTCTCCGCCTCCAGGGCCGCCTCGCCGTAGCGGGCGGCGAAGTCCCGGGGATCGTCGACGCGGCGCATGCCCTTGCCGCCGCCGCCGGCGGTCGCCTTGAGCAGCACCGGATAGCCGATCTCGTCCGCCAGCCGCTTCCCCGCCTCGGGATCGGGCAGCGTGCCCCGGGAGCCGGGGATCACCGGGAG
>VGIY01000222.1 GCA_016867695.1 Candidatus Eiseniibacteriota bacterium
GATCGCCTTCAGGAAGGAGCGATAGTCCTCCTCGGAGAAGCCGAGGTCGCGCAGGGAGAAGTTGAAGTGGGTCTTGTCGAGCAGGCGCAGGACGAGCTTCTGGCCATGGATGGTCGGGATCGCCGAGACGCGCACGTCGACCTCGTCGCCGTTGCGCCGGTAGGTGAAGCGGCCGTCCTGAGCGGCGCGGCGCTCGGCGATGTCCATGTTGGCCAGGATCTTGACGCGGCTGATGGTGCCCAGGTAGACCGCCTGCGGCGGCGTCAGCGCGTCGTAGAGCAGGCCGTCGACGCGGTAGCGGATGACGAGCCCTCGCTCGAGCGGCTCGATGTGGATGTCGGTGGCTCTTTCCTGCAGCGCCTGGGCGATGACCTGGTCGACGAGGCGGACGACGCCGGCGTCCTCGGCGCGCCGCTGCGTCTCGTCCTCGTCCGGCTCGCCCTCACCCGGCAGGCGCCCCATCTCGTCAACCACGCTGCTGATCAGCTGGCTGACGTTGCGCCGGTCCTCGACGCGGGCATAGGCCGCCTCCCGGGCCTTCTCGATCGCCGCGGCGGGGCCGACGAGGATCTCCAGCTCGCGCTGGGCGCCGCCGGCCATGCGCTGCAGGCGGTCGCGCGCCTCGACGTCCAGCGGATCGGCCATGGCCACCGTGAGCGTCCGCGCCTCCAGGCGCAGGGGCAGGAGGGCGTGGCGGCGGGCCAGCTCGACCGGGATCAGCTCCAGTCCCGGGGGCTCGGCGGCGTCCCGGTCGGGGTCGTAGCGACGGTGGCCGAGTTGGCGGGCGAGCGCGTCGGCGAGCGTCTCGTCGGTGAGGAAGTCGAGGCGCAGGAGGATCTCGCCCAGCCGCTCGCGCGTGCCCTCCTGCTCGCGGAGGGCCTGGGTAAGCTGCGCGGCGGAGATGACTCCGTCGCGGACGAGGAGGTCGCCCAACTCCCGGTGCGCTCGAGCCGCGCCCAGCTCTGGCATGTTCGACTGCACGTCCGTCGTCACCGCGTCGATGGAACCGTCACCGCGAAGCGTGCGCACAGGGGAAGGCCCGCCCATCGCGGGTCTCAAGTCGTACGGAACGGGTCTCCACGCACACTGCGACTCACAAGCTACCCGCGACCAGATTCACTATAGCACAGGCAATTGCGCCGCATCCCAGAGAATTCGTCCGCGCACCCCGCCGCGGGTCCGGGCCGCGCGGACATCTCCGCGAACAGGTACGCGTCCGAAGTCGGCGGGCTTTCGATCTACTATCTCGCAGTATGTAAGTGATAGAGGACGCGCCTAGGTCAACGCCCTGTTCGGAAGAGTGTTGCCGGAGCGAGCGCCTCCCGGATCCGCTCCAGGGGCCCGAGCGGGCCCAGGCGGCCGACGAACTCCCGGTGCGTCCTGCCGCGACGGTAGCGGGGCTCGCGCGGCGGGTGCTGCAGGTAGCGTTCCATCCGGTCGACGCGGGGCTGCTCGAGGAGCGCCGCCGCGTAGTGGAGGAGGCCGGAGCGGCGATAGATGCAGGCGCCGCCGATCTTGCGATCGCCCAGGGCGAGGTCGCAGGCGTCCCGGCGGCGGACGCCCCAGATGCCGAGATCGGCGAGCCCCTCGATGAGCCAGCTCGTGATGCGGTCGTAGGCTTCGTGGATCCCGCCGAGACCGGGGAGGGGCAGCGCGAGGGAGAGCACCAGGCAGCCCGGGTCGAGCAGGACCGCGCAGCCCCCGCCGCGCCTGCGGTAGAGGGGGATCGCGTCCGCGAGGCAGGCCTCGACATGGAGCTCGCGCTCGGGGCGGCTGGCGCGGCCGAGGACGATGGCGGGCGCGAGCGGGCGGTAGAGCCGCGCGCGCGGGGCCTCGCCGGGGGCGAAGGGGGCGAGGAGGTCGTCGTCCCGGTCATAGGGGAGGTGGTCCGGGCACGCCGCCCGCGGGCCGCCGTCCGGCGCATCGCCTCGCGCGCGCGCGCAGAGGAGCTCGTCGCCCCGATCCCGGGCTTCCCGGGCGGGCGCACTCTCTGCGCCCGCCGCGGTCGCGCCGCCTTGCCGGCCCGGCGTCACGGCTTCACCCGGCCCGCCGCTAGGCCTTCTTCGCCGGCGGCAGGTGGACCCCCGTGCCCGCCGCCGTCTCGGCCGCCTCCATCAGCGACTCGGAGAGCGTCGGGTGGGGATGGATCGTCGCCGCCAGATCCTCGATCGTGGCGCCCATCTCGATCGCCAGCGTCGCCTCGGCGATCAGCTCGGAGGCGTGCGGGCCGACGATGCCGACGCCGACGATCTGCCCCGTCTCGGGATTCGAGAGGACCTTGGTCAGCCCTTCCATGCGCCCCATCGCCCGCGCGCGGCCGAGCGCGCGCAGCGGGAAGCGACCCACCTTGACCGGGATGCCCTTCGCCTCCGCCTCGCGCTCGGTCAGTCCCGCCCAGGCGATCTCCGGATCGGTGAAGACGACCGCGGGGATGGCGCGGTTGTCGAAGGCGGCGGGGTGGCCGGCGATCACCTCGGCGGCCACCTTGCCCTCGCGCGTCGCCTTGTGGGCGAGCATCGGCCCCTGGGCGGCGTCGCCGATCGCCTGGATGTGGGGGATCGCCGTGCGCATCGCCTCGTCGACGGGGATGTGCCCGCGCGCGTCGACCGCCAGGCCGATCGCCTCCAGACCGATACTCTCGGTGTTGGGCTTCCGGCCGATGGCCACGAGGATCTGCGCGTACTCCTGCTTCTGCGTCCGGCCGGCGCTCTCGATCTCGACGGCGAAGCCGGCGCCGGTCTGCTCGACGCCGACGACGCGCGACTCGAGCAGGATCTCGTCGAAGCGCCGCCGCGCGTCGCGGACCATGATCTCGACCAGGTCGGTGTCGGCGCCCATGAGCAGCCGGGGATGGAACTCGCAGAGGCTCACGCGCGAGCCGAGCCCCGAGTAGACGAGACCCATCTCCATGCCGATGTAGCCCCCGCCGACGACGAGCAGCGTCTCCGGCAGCGAGGGCAGCTGCAGGGCCTCGGCCGAGGACCAGACCGGCTTCTCGTAGGCGGGCGGCAGCAGGTTGATGCGCGAGCCGGTGGCGATGATGCAGCGGCGGAACTCGATCGTCCCGCCCCCCTCGAGGGACAGCGTGTGCGGGCCGGTGAAGCGCGCGCGGCCATGGACGAGCTCCACCCCGCGGCGCTGCAGCAGGTGGGCGACGCCGCCCGAGAGCTTGGCGACGACATCGGCGGTGAAGGCGCGCAGCGCGTCCAGGTCGACGGCCGCCTCGCCGAAGGCGATGCCCATCCCCCGGGCCCGCCGGGCCGCGTCGACGATCTCCACCGCGCCGATCAGCGCCTTGGAGGGAATGCAGCCCTCGAGCAGGCAGACTCCTCCCGGGCGCTCGCGCTCCTCGACCAGCAGCACCTCGCGGCCGAGGTCCGCCGCGCGCATCGCCGCGACGTAGCCGCCCGGTCCCGCGCCGATGACGACGACTTCGGTCTCCTGCTTGAGACTGCCCATGACCATCGGCTGCTTCCCCCTCCCTGATGCGCCGCCCGCGGCAGCGCGCACGAGCGGCCGGGCGGCCGCCTCCCCGCGGCCGGAGCCGCGGCGGCCCCCCCCTCGGTCAGGCCTCCAGCAGGAGCAGGTGCGGGTCGGCCAGGTGGCGGATCATCTCGGTGACGAAGCGCGCCGCGTCGGCGCCGTCGGCCACGCGATGGTCGAAGGCGAGCGTCAACGGCAGCATCCTGCGGACGACGATCTGGCCGTCGCGGACGACCGGCTTCTCCTGCACGCGGCCCATGCCGAGAATGGCCACCTCGGGGTAGTTGATCGTCGGGATCAGCGCCGTGCCCCCCAGGGGACCCACATTGGTGATCGTGAAGGTCCCGCCGCGCAGCTCCTCGACGGCCAGCTTGCCCTCGCGGGCCCGCGCGGCCAGGCCCTCGATGTCGCGGGCGATGTCGGTGATGCTCTTGCAGTCGGTGCAGCAGACCACCGGCACGATCAGGCCGCGGCCCGTGTCGACGGCGATGCCGATGTTGTAGTACTTCTTGTAGACGATCTCCTCCTTGAAGGGATCGAGGCTGGCGTTGAAGGAGGCGGCCTGCTTCAGGCCGGCCGTGGCCGCCTTGACGACGAAGGGCAGCAGCGTGAGCTTCGGGCCCCTGCCCCCGCGGCGCTCGTTCTCCGCCTTGCGGAAGGCCTCCAGGTCGGTGACGTCGGCCTCGTCCATGTGGGCGACGTGGGGGACGAGGATCATCGAGGTGACCATCTTGCGGGCCACCTTGCGGCGGATCGAGCGCAGCGGCTCGATCTCGACCGGGCCGAACTGGGCGAAGTCGGGCAGCGGCTCGAGGTCGAGGAAGGGGATCGCGCTCGCCGCGCGGGCGGCGAACTCGGCCTCGGCGGGGTGCGGCGCGGGGATCGCCGCGGCGAGAGCGGTCGCGGAGTCCCCCGCCGGTGCGCGGGCGGCGCCGCCCGCTGCCGCCGCCGCTGCCGCCGCCTGCGCCGCCTCCTCCTCCACGCCGGCCGCCGGCGCGCCGGACTGGGCGAAGCGCCGGACATCCTCGGGCGTCACGCGCCCGCCGGGGCCCGTCGGCGCCACCAGGCGCAGATCCACGCCCAGCTCGCGGGCGAGACGCCTGGTAGCCGGCGCGGCGGGGACGGGGCCGCGAGCGGGCGCCACGGCGGGGGGCGGTGCGGCCGGGAGAGGAGCCGGCGCCGGCGGAGCCCCTGGCACGGGAGAGGCGGCGGGTGCGCCGGCAGGACCAGGCGCAGGAGCGGCGGCTCGGCCGGGCTCCGCCGCAGCGGTCGGCGCGGGAGCGGGCGCCGCGGCGGGCGCGATGGCGACGGCCGCCCCCTCGGCGGCGATCACGGCGACGATCTGGCCGACCATGATCACGTCGCCCACCTTGCCGTTCAGCTTGACCACGCGGCCCGCCTTGGGCGCCGGGATCGTGACCGCCGCCTTGTC
>VGIY01000223.1 GCA_016867695.1 Candidatus Eiseniibacteriota bacterium
CGTCGCTGCGCCCCCCCCCGGCGGTGGACCCGGGTACCGCGGGCCCGTCGCGTCGCTGCGCGCCCCCCCCGGGCCGCTCCTACTTCTCGTCGACCACTTCGAAGTCGGCGTCGACCACGTCGTCACCGCCCGCCGACTGGCCGGAAGCGGGCCCGGCGCTTGGACCAGCTGCGCCGCGGGAAGCGCCCTCGGCGCCGCCGCCGTCCGCGGCCCCCGCCTGGGAGGCCTGCGCCTTCTGGTAGAGCTGCGCCGAGGCCTCATGCCAGGCCTTGGTGACCGCCTCCATGGCGCCGCGCATGCGGTCGCTCTCCCCGGCCTTCACCGCTTCCTTGAGCGCCGCCACCTCGCGCTCCAGGCCGGCGCGCGTGGCCGGCTCGAGCTTCTCCCCCATCTCCCGCAGGTTCTTCTCCGTCTCGTAGACGAGCTGGTCGGCGCGGTTGCGCAGATCGACCGCCTCCCGGCGCTGCCGATCCTCGCTCTCGTGGGCCTGGGCTTCCCCGACCATGCGCTCGATCTCGCTCTCGGCCAGGCCGCTCGAGGCCTCGATGCGGATCGACTGCTCGCGGCCGGTGGCCTTATCCTTGGCCGACACCTGCAGGATCCCGTTGGCGTCGATGTCGAACAGGACCTCGATCTGCGGCACGCCGCGCGGGGCCGGGGGAATGCCGGTCAGCTGGAAGCGGCCGATCGAGCGGTTGTCCGCGGCCATCGGGCGCTCGCCCTGGAGGACATGGATCTCGACGGTGCTCTGGCTGTCGGAGGCGGTCGAGAAGACCTCCGTGCGCCGCGTGGGAATGGTCGTGTTGCGCTCGAGGATCCTGGTCGACACGCCGCCCAGCGTCTCGATGCCGAGCGACAGCGGGGTGACGTCGAGCAGGAGCACGTCCTTGACCTCGCCCCCCAGGACGCCACCCTGGATGGCCGCGCCCACGGCCACGACCTCGTCGGGGTTGACGCCCTTGTGCGGCTCCCGGTTGAAGAGGGCCCGCACCAGCTCCTGGACCTTGGGGATGCGCGTCGAGCCGCCGACGAGGATGACCTCGTCGACCTCGGTCAGGCCGGCGTCCTTGAGCGCCTGGCGGCAAGGGCCGACCGTGCGCTGGATCAGATCGTCCACCAGCTGCTCGAACTTGGCCCGGCCGAGCTTGGTCACCAGGTGCTTCGGGCCCGCCTGGTCGGCGGTGATGTACATGAGGTTGATCTCGGTCTCGAGCGTGCCCGAGAGCTCGCACTTCGCCTTCTCGGCCGCCTCGCGCAGCCGCTGCATGGCCATCGGGTCCTTGCGCAGATCGATGCCCTGGTCGCGGCGGAACTCGGCGGCCAGCCACTCGATGATGCGCTGATCGAGGTCGTCGCCGCCGAGGTGCGTGTCGCCGTTGGTCGCCTTGACCTCGTAGGTCCCGAGCTCCGGGTCGATCTCGAGGATCGAGATGTCGAAGGTCCCGCCGCCGAGGTCGTAGACGGCCACGCGCTGGGCCTTCTTCTTGTCCATGCCGTAGGCGAGCGCGGCGGCGGTCGGCTCATTGATGATCCGCTTGACGTCGAGACCGGCGATGCGTCCGGCATCCTTGGTCGCCTGGCGCTGGCTGTCGTTGAAGTAGGCGGGCACGGTGATGACGGCTTCCTTCACCGTCTCGCCCAGATGGGCCTCGGCCGTCTCCTTCATCTTCTGCAGCACCATGGCCGAGATCTCGGGAGGCGAGTAGCGCCGCCCCTCGATCTCGACCGTCGCCATCCCGCTGTCCCCGCGCACGACGCGGTAGGAGACCTGCTCGATCTCGCCGGCCACCTCGTCGAACCGCCTGCCCATGAAGCGCTTGATCGAGTAGACGGTATTGAGCGGGTTGGTCACCGCCTGGCGTCGCGCCGCCTGGCCGACCAGGCGCTCGCCGCCGGGGCGGAAGGCCACCACCGAGGGCGTGGTGCGGTTGCCCTCGGCGTTCTGGATGACGACGGGCTTGCCCCCCTCCATGACGGCGACGCAGGAGTTGGTCGTCCCCAGGTCGATGCCGATCATCTTGCCCATGGCATGGTCCCTTCCCTGAATGGGCCGCCCAGGCCGGCGGCCGCTGTGTCGTTCAAAGCATGAGGCAGAGGATTGCACGGGGCGTGCCAGCACGAACCGGGGCGGCCGGAGAGTCAGATGAGCTGTAACCTATGTATTGAGTTACAGTTGCTATCACATCCTGCGCCCACCCGACGCCCCCGGAAGACCATCAGGCAAGGATCGTTTCATAGTTGAACGAGCCGGGTGCACCATCATGAAACTGAGGCGATGCCGTACTTGCGCGTCTTTCGCCAGAGGGTCGTCCGCGAGATCCCGAGGCGGCGGGCCGCCCGGGTCAGGTTGCCCTCGCTGGCCTCGATCACCCTGCGGATGTGCAGCGCCTCCACCTCCTCGAGGCTGAGGCTCAGGTCGTAGCCCGCCTCCGCGGAGTCCCGCGGCCGCGCGCCCCGCCCCGGGGAGGCCTCCCCCGAGGCGCGCGCGGGCAGTTGCGGGACGCGCCCCTCGGCGATCTCCGGCGGCAGGTCCCAGACCTTGATCGACTCCCCCTCCTCGGCCAGGATCACGCCCCGCTCGACGGCGTTCTCCAGCTCGCGCACGTTGCCCGGGTACTCGTAGTTCATCAGCAGGGCCCAGGCCTGGTCGCTGACCTCGCTCACGCGCTTGCGGTGGCGCTCGGCCAGCCGCTCGAGGAAGAAGCGCACGAGGAAGGGAATGTCCTCCTTGCGCTCCCGCAGGGGCGGGATGTGGAGCCGGAAGACGTTCAGCCGGTAGTAGAGGTCCTCGCGGAAGCGCTTCTCGGCGATCTCGACGCGCAGGTCGCGATTCGTCGCCGCGATCACCCGCGCGTCGACGCGCAGGGCCGCCTCGCCCCCCACCGGATGCACTTCGCGCTCCTGCAGCACGCGCAGCAGCGTCCCCTGCACCTGCGGGGGAATCTCGGCGATCTCGTCCAGGAACAGCGTGCCCCCGTCGGCCAGCTCAAAGAAGCCGCGCTTGGCGCGCTTGGCGTCGGTGAAGGCTCCGCGGACGTGGCCGAAGAGCTCGCTCTCGATCAGTGTCGCCGGGACGGCGGCCATGTTGACCGCCACGAAGGGGCCGCGGCTGCGGTTGCTCTGGTAGTGGATGAGGCGCGCGACCTTCTCCTTCCCGGTGCCGCTCTCCCCGGTCAGGAGGATGTTGCTCTCGGTGGGGGCGATGCGCCGGACGAGGCGCAGGATGCGCTTCATCGCCGGCGAGGCGGCGACGATCCGCTCGGAGTGGGCCCTGCCCGTGGTCACCGCCGCTCCTCCCGTGAGGGCGCCGGAGAGGCGGGCGCGCCCGGACACTCCTCCGGCTCGGCGCCGGTCCGGTCGCGGTCCGACTCGTCGCTCGGGCGCAGGTGGGGGAAGAGGAGGACGTCGCGGATCGCCGCGCAGCCCGTCAGGAGCATGACCAGGCGGTCGACCCCAATCCCGACGCCCGCGGCGGGCGGCATGCCGTGCTCGAGCGCCTCGAGGAAGTCCTCGTCCAGCGGCTGGGCCTCCTCGTCCCCCGCCTCGCGCCAGCGCTGCTGCTCGGCGAAGCGCCGGCGCTGCTCCTCCGGGTCGTTCAGCTCGGAGAAGGCGTTGGCGTACTCCTGCCCGAGGATGAAGAGCTCGAAGCGCTCGACCAGGTCGTCCGGCCGCTCCCGGTGCCCCTTGGCCAGCGGAGAGATGGACATCGGGTAGTCGGTGACGAAGGTCGGCCGGCGCAGCCGGGGCGCGACCGACAGGTCGAAGAGCTTCTCGATCCGCTTGCCGCGCGGCGCGCCCGCCGGCAGGCCGCCCCCCAGTCGCCTGCAGGCCTCGTCGAGGGCCCCGTCGGAGGCGGCGAGCACGTCGATGCCCGCCTGCTCGCGGACGAGATCGGCCAGGGAGCGGCGCTCGAAGGGGGGCGCCAAATCGACGACCTCGTCCGTGCCCTCGGGCGAGGGGATCTGCAGCGCGCCGCGGACCTCGAGGGCGGTCTGGCGCACGAGATCCTCGACGAGCGACATCGCCTCGCGGTAGTCGGCGTAGGCCCAGTAGAACTCGAGCAGCGTGAACTCGGGGTTGTGATGGCGGTCGAGCCCCTCGTTGCGGAACACGCGGCCCAGTTCGTAGACGCGCTCGAGTCCGCCGACGAGGAGCTTCTTCAGCGGCAGCTCCTCGGCGATGCGCAGGTAGAGGGGCATGTCCAGGGCGTGGTGGTGCGTGCGGAACGGGCGCGCGCTGGCGCCCCCGTAGACGGCCTGCAGGACGGGGGTCTCGACCTCGAGGAAGCCGCGCGCGTCGAGCTCGCGGCGCAGCACGCGGATCGCCGCGGCGCGGCGGGCGAAGACCTCGCGCACCTCGGGGTTGAGGATGAGATCGAGGTAGCGCCGGCGGTACCGCGCCTCCCGGTCGCGAAAGGCGTCGTAGACGACGCCCTCCCTCTCCTTGACCGCGGGCAGCGGCCGCAGCGCCTTGGCCAGGACGCTGAGCCCCTCCACGCGGATCGAGATCTCCCCCGTGCGCGTGCGGAAGGGCACGCCCGTGGCGCCGATCAGGTCTCCGAGATCGAGGAGGGAGGCGACACGGAAGGACTCCTCGCCCATCTCGTCGGCGCGCAGGTAGAGCTGGATGCGGCCCGAGGGGTCCTCGATGTGGGCGAAGACGACCTTGCCCATCGGACGCAGCGAGCGGATCCGGCCGGCCAAGGCGGCCGTGACCCGCTCCTCGAGGCCGGCGAATCCCTCCAGGACCTCCGCGGCGAGATGCGTTCGCCGGAAGCCGTGGGGATAGGGCTGGACGCCCAGTGCCCGCAGGGCGCGGAGCTTCCCGCGCCGCGCCTCCAGGGGATCGGTCAACCCTTCCAAGCTTGTCCTCCTCCCCGCCGTCGATCGAGCGTTC
>VGIY01000224.1 GCA_016867695.1 Candidatus Eiseniibacteriota bacterium
GCCCAAGCAGGCGCTGCATCTTCACCTTCGCCACCAGGTCTGCCGCATTCTGGTGCAGGTGCGTGAACCGGTTGACCGTCTGGCCCGTCAGGTTGGAGGTGGCCAGCATCAGGTCGGCGTACTCGGGCCGCTCGGCCAGCTCGTAGGTCATCGCGCATGCGTTGAGCGATGGCCGGACCAGCGGGTGGTCCACCGGGCTCTCGACCTCCTGGCCCATGATGTACGCGCGCTTCTTCATCCTCCTGAGGCTTTCGATGTATTCGTCTCTGGTCATCAGTGGCATCGGGGTCCTCCTTACGGGGCGCGTGATCGCGCCACCGGCCGCGCCGGCCTGGTGCAGCGGATGCTAGACCGCTTGGGTCAGCAATCCAGTGCGATATGACTGCTCCCCACCTATCAAGACGGGAAGCGTATAACGGGTTCATGCTCGCATTCGGTTACGGATCCCGTCGGCGACGCTTAGGCCGTGCCGGACGCATGCGTCCGTTAGGCAGCGTGTCGTCCCAGAAACGGTCCGCGCTCTCGCGGCCCTCCCGAATCAGATCCCCGAGCTCGCCGGGCCGGAGATTGGCCTTCACTGCCGGGACATCCAGAGGAGAGCCCAGTGTGGCGACCGGCTGCAAAACGAACACCTGCCCGTCCCGGCGGCGGATCTGGACCTTCCCCTCTCGACGCGACTGATCAAGCAGACTGGCGAGACGCTGCCGCGCCTCGGAATACGTGTAAACCTTCATGGAGTGACCTCCCATACCTCAAGACCCAGGGTGGCGGCGGCTTTCCGAAGGCGCCCATCCAGAGCCAGAAGCGGCGCCCGCTGTGCTCGTGCCGCTTCGATAACGTAGGCGTCGTGGGCGCATAGCCCGAGCTGTTCGGCCAGGGCGAGCGCTCTAGGCATCGTTACCTCTAGAAGCCGAAGAGGGACTCGCCCGAAGGAGGTCCAGGCGTCCCGAACCTGCCCGGCGCCGAGCCGCTTACGGCGGAAGCCTGCAATGAGCGCGCCACCCACTTCCCACGGCACGGAGCCCGGGGTAAGCAGCGAGGCTCCCTTCGTGAGGGTAATCAGCCCGGCGCGCTCCGGTTCATCAAGGAGCACCGCTAGCAAGGCTGACGTATCGACGACAAGCTCCACGGGCGCCTCTCACTTGTACAATTGTACGATATTATGTCCCGGACGAAAGGTCAAGAGTGTCGCGGATTGCGACCAGCGAACCCTAATGCTGCGCGGTCTGATGGGAGAACGCGCTCTCTAGACCGCCCGGGGTTGGGATGATAGCGCCGCAGCGGTCCATATGGCGCCGAGCAGGTCAACGACGCCGAAGAGAAGCAGCGCCGGTGGAGCTGAGCCGAGCATGACGAAGGCCCCAAACATCAGGAACACGATGGCCCGACCCCAGATCGTGACACGGAAGAACGGCGTCAGCTCATGTCGTGCAGCCTGAGTGTAGTACCCCCCGAGCACACCCACGATAACTCCGAGGACCCGAATCCACACTTCGGTGGTAGGGGGAACCCCGAAGATGGCAAGCAGGGTGTTCGGGCTGAGAACAAGGATGATGCCAAGGGCGGTGACATAGACTCCAAACGCGAATACCGTCTTCGCCGTTCTGCTCATGAGGTTCACTCCTCTTCGAAGATATGGACCAGGTCGACGAGTTCGCCGCGCCAATATGGCATACGCCCCTCAGGCAGAATCCACGCGACTTCCCCCGCTGCGGGGACGCGCACGCCGGCCCGCTCCACGTGGCGCGCCAGCCGTCCCTCCCAGGGCGTCGGAACCGCTGAGCCATTCACGTCGCGGAAGCGCGATGGGCTGTAGACGCTCTCAACAAGGCCGTCTGCCCCGAAGCGGAAGTCGCACGACACCGAGATGCTGCCGACGGTCAGTGTGGCCCGGGCGCTCGAGTCATCCAGCGCCGTCCATCGCACACCATGGCGCGGCAGAAGAGCGGTCGGAAACCAAACTGCCTCAGCCAAGTAGCGTTGCAGTGCCCCGGCGGCGATCTCAGGGGTTCCGCTGACATCCACGACCGGGATGAGGCCCAGTATGGCTCCACGCATGGATCCCGCGCCGTCTGCGAACGCGTCACGTACGAACACGTCCAGGCCCGGCGCCATCCGAACGCGAGCGTCCCACACAAAGCCCGCAGGACGCGTCTGGAACACCTGGTTCGCCTGGAATGGCCGCCAGCCGTCCGGGCCAGGGCGCGCCAGGAAGTCCCCTCGCCAGCGCACACGCGCGGTTGCGATGGCGCGCGGCCGAGCGCCGAGCGCGGCGCGCATATACCGGGCGACCGGCGCCGGCAGATTGTCTATCTCTTGTGGGAGGATTGCCGACGGCGTCGCAGGAGCGCCCGCCCGGTCGAGCCTTGCAGTGAGCTCCTCAGTGGCAGCCCGCCACCGAACGCGAGCCAGGACGATCGTCGCTATCAGACCTATAAGGACGAGAAGGCCGGCTACAACGACGATCCTCATGTGCACGGACCTCCTGTGCGGCGGTTCATCGCCCGCGATAACCTGCGGCGACCGAATGAAGCGACAGCGCCGGCCCAAGCGGCGGGGTAGATTGCCTCACAGCAATCGTTCGAACTGCTCGACCGTGAGCCGTGCGTGCTTCAGAATGTGCGAAAGCGTGGACCTCTTGATTGGGCGGTGGGCTGGGACCACGAGCTTGAGCTTCTCGCCGGCCGTGTGCTTCTGGAGCCGAATGTGGCTGCCGCGTTGGCGAACGACGACCCACCCGTCCCTCCGAAGTGCCTGAACCACCTAATCGCAGTTCAGGCTCGGGACCCTCGTCACACTGCGATCTCAACGACCTCGGTGCCCGGTGAAAGGGCTGCATCAGCGGTGGGTTCGAGATACAGCCGAATGGCTTCTTCGATGCCGGCAAGCGCCTCTGCGCGCGTGCCCCCCTCACTAATGCACCCAGGAAGGGCGGGTACGATCGCCGTGAATCCGCCCTCGTCACTCGGCTCTAGAACCACGCGCAGTTTCATGGGGCTTCCTCCCACAACTCAGCGTACCCTCAGGAGGGGCCATGCTGCAATCCAAGGCTCAGTATCAGCGGCGGCGCGGGGCTCCGCCTGCTGCATGCCGTTGTTACTCATCGATGAGATTCTACACCCAGCAGCGCCTCCGATACTGCCGGGTTGACCCCCACGCCCGGTCCTTGTACGTCTGTGTCCTCGACCATGCGGGAGACGTCCAGGTCCACCAGGACCCCAGAGCCGGCCCGGAGGCGTTCCTACAGCTCGTCGCCCCTCACCGCGCGGATATCGCCGTGGCCCGACCCCGGCGACTAGCTGGAGATCGCTCCGCGCTCAGCCCGACGCTTGACTGGGCCGGCATGAGGGTGCCGATGGATTTCTTGGTCGCTGGGAGAACCTCCGTAACCAGAGATGCTTGGTGCAGACACTGCCTGGCACGGGAACCGTGAACCTGGTACGGCAGGGCTGATCTCACGGCGCGGAAGACATATCTCAGCGGCGCCCTCGGGCTCGCCGGAAGGACTTCCCTACCCCCTGACGAGAGGGGTCCTCATAAGAGTTAGGCTAGGACATTCTTGGGCCTTCGTTCGTTTTGGGTAAAGCATTCTATGCCTGCAACACTACGGATTCACGCAGGAGACGCTCCAAGAGGTGTAGTCCCCGCTCACACCCGTTTAGTGTATCCACAAGGCGTTCTCGCGTGAACCTATACCCAGCCATGCCCGTCCAATCAACTTGCTCCGGGCGGATACCAGTAAGCTCGAAGACCTCAGGTGGGAAAATGCTCCGTACATCTTGAATAGGGATAGATTCTCCCTCGGTGGGCAGATCCATCCCAGGAATGTGGTGTGTATCCTTGTTACGCTGCTCCCTTAATTCCTTCCAGAGAACACGGTCCTTCTCAGAGAGGCTGTCTTGCCAGCTCTGGTACCAGGTATCATAATCTTTCGCTAGACCGCCTCTGCGCTTCAGTGCCTGCTTGATCTCCTGTTCACGAAGGTCGACTGCACTGTCGAAAGCGCTGAGAAAGGAAGAGAGAGAATCCTCGAAATCCTTGCCAGGCTGCTGAAGGGCTTTCTTCAGACGTTCCAGATGCCGTTGGGCCTGCTCGCACTTTGCGCGTGCTCTGGAAGGTTCCGTCATTGTTTCTCCTACCAACGCTTGAGATAGGACGGTGGCATCAATGTATACCCCATTGCCGCTGTGCCCTTAGCGCCTAACGACATCGAGTTCAGCGGCGAGCGAAGCGACCTCGCCGCAACGAGGGGTTAGGCAGCACTCGTTCCTCAGGCCCGTCCCGATGCGACCACCGCGATGATTGCGCTTGCCTTGGAGACGAGGCGCTCCTGCCCGGAAGCCACGCTGAACACCTCTGATTCGACGACCGTGAGCGTACAGCCCCTCCTCATCATGCACCAGGCGGCTTCGGAACGGCGGGAAACCGAGTCCGGATGAACTCCGCAGCGCTCTTCGGAGTCAGCCGCACGCTCCCCGGACCGCTGCGGACGTAGAAGTCACCGTCCGGGCTCGCTTCCGTCCCCTTCCACTTGAGGAACACCGGCTCGGGACTGCGCTGGCAGCTCACGAGACAAACGGTCTTCCCCTGGACAATCTGAGTCTTCTGGTCGATGCAGGTGCTCGCCCGGTCGCCGAGGCCGTTGCGGACCACCTGCGCAAGATGACGCATGAACTGGTCGTCGGTCTCGAGGCGATCCATCTCGATACCGACAATGGAACCGCCGTCCGCGACGCCGATCAGGAGGTCGCCGCCCTCGGTGTTGAGGAACGCGGCGATGCTCTTGAGGACGGCGTACGTGATTGCCTCGTCGTCCTGGCGGTTCTCGCGGATATTCCAGCGCAGCGTGGCCTTGAACTCCAGAGTCTTCGACTCGCCCC
>VGIY01000225.1 GCA_016867695.1 Candidatus Eiseniibacteriota bacterium
GTTCTCCTGCAGCTTCATCACGATCTTGAGCGCCTCCTCGTCGAGCGTCATCCCCTCCATCACCGCGCAGGCGATCTCCGGCCGGTAGGAGCGCGGATCGCCGACCGAGGGATCGACGCGCACCTCCAGCAGCGGCTCGGCCAGGGCGTAGCGGGGCGCGCCCCGCTCCAGGCCGAGGTAGCCGCGCAGCGCGCGGGCCAACCCGCCCGGATCGAACATGTCGGGGCGCACGGCGAGCAGCTCCATGCGCACGACCTCGAGCGGCGCCAGCTCCTCGCCCTGGCCGCGGAGCGCCCCGCCGCACTGGTCGCAGCAGGGCGGCACCTCCTCGCTCGCGGTCCGCTCGTGGATCGCCCCGCAGCCGGGGCAGCGCACGCGCTCCAACTGCGTGTAGCCCTCCACGTCGCAGCCCAGGTGGCCGAGCACGCGCAGCAGCTCCTCGGGGGCGATCTCCCGGCCGAGCAGCGCGCGCAGGCGGCCGAGCGGCACGCCTACGACCGGCATAGCGGCACCTCCTTCAGCCAGGCCAGATCGGTCAGGTAGAGCTTGCGCATCTCCAGCACGTCGTAGAGCAGCATGGCCAGCCTCTCCAGCCCCAGCCCCCAGGCCAGCACCGGGCAGTCGCAGCCGAGCGGCTCGGTCACCTCCGGCCGGAAGATGCCCGCGCCCCCCATCTCGAACCAGTCCTGCTTGGCCTCGACCCAGATGAAGACCTCGACGCTCGGCTCGGTGTAGGGGAAGAAGCCGGGCCGCAGCTCGATGCGCTCGAAGCCCATCTTGCGGTAGAAGGCCGACAGCGTGCCCAGCAGGTTGGCGAAGGTGCCCCGCTCGTCGATGATGATGCCGTCGACCTGATGGAAGAGGGGCAGGTGCTTGTAGTCGATCGCCTCGCGCCGGAAGACGCGGCCGACGGTGAAGACCTTGCGCGGGCCGCGCGGCCGCGCCGCCAGCGCCCGCACCGTCGCCGCCGTCGTGTGCGTGCGCAGCACCGCCGCTTCGGCCCGCTCCCCGCTCCAGCCGGGGCCCCAGCCGAGCGAACCGGTGTCGCCTCCCGACTCGTGCGTGCGGCGCACGCGCTCGACCAGCGCGGCGTCATCCGGCAGCTCGATCCGCGCCGGCGCGGCCAGGTAGAAGGTGTCCTGCATCTCGCGGGCCGGGTGGTCCTGGGGCTGGAAGAGCGCGTCGAAGTTCCAGAAGGCCGACTCCACCGTCGGCGAGACGATCTCCTCGAAGCCCATCTCCAGGAAGGCGCGCCGGGTGGCGGCGATGACCCGCTGCAGCGGATGGGGCTTGCCCGGATGGCGCGGTTGGACGCCGAGGCGGACGTCGTAGGCCTTGAAGCGCACCGTGCGCCACTCGCCCGAGGCGAGCAGCTCCGGCGTCAGTTGGCCCACTTCGCGCGCCTCGGTCACGCCGGCGGCGACGGCCTCGCGCCCGGCCGCGGTGAGCGCCGCGAAGCGCCGCCGCTTGGCCCGCACTTCCAGGTACTCGCGACGGCCCTTGAGCCACTCGAGCGCGGCGGCCACGGGCAGCCCGTCCGCCTCCAGCTCCTCGTCGAGCGCCCGGCCCTCGTCGCGGGCGGCCAGCGCCGCCAGCAGGCGCTCGTCCTCGCCCGGCCCCGGCAGCGCCTCGAGCGCCGCGGGGAGCAGGGCGATCTCCGCGCCGCTCTTCTCGGCCCAGCCCTTGCGCGCCAGGTAGCGCAGCGCGGCGCCGATCTCCTTCGGGGCGAGTCCGGTCGGCCCGGGCAGATCCTGGATCGCCAGCGGGTTGCCGGCGTGGGCGAGCGCCTCGAGGATGCGTCGCTCGGGCAGCCCGCGGGCCACCGCCTCGCGCCCCGCCTCCTGGAGCAGCAGCTCCTGATAGCCCGCCTCGCGCACCGCCACCAGCCCCCGCTCGCCCAGCAGCTGCGCGCCGGCCGCCAGCAGCGCCTGGTCGACGCCCAGCCGCTCGGCCAGCGCCTGGATGCCGACCTCGCCCGCCTCGGCGGCGAGCCCGCGGAGGACCAGGTACTGCTCGCGCGGATAGACCTGCATGCCGGAAACCCCCTTCCCCTCTAGTCCGCGCGCGCCGCCGCCAGCGCGCACAGCGCGACGGCGGCCGTCTCGGAGCG
This sequence comes from Candidatus Eiseniibacteriota bacterium, assembly GCA_016867695.1. Classification (GTDB taxonomy): domain Bacteria; phylum Eisenbacteria; class RBG-16-71-46; order CAIMUX01; family WJJG01; genus VGIY01. The sequence continues at coordinate 2,111 of VGIY01000225.1, forward strand.
CAGCCGGTGCGGCCCGAGCCGCACGCCCAGCGCCTCCCTCTCGCGCAGCAGCGCTTCCTCCGCCGGCGACCAGCCCCCCTCGGGACCGACGACGAGCAGCAGGAGCGTCGCCGCTCGCGCGTCCCGCGGCCACTCCTGCGGCCCGACCCCCCGCGGGTCGGCGGCGAGGATCCGCTCTCCCGCGCGCGGCTCGCCGAGCGCTTCGCCCAGCGACGCGTGCAGCGAGATCCGCGGGCACCAGCAGCGGCCCGACTGCTTCATCGCCGCCCGCGCCAGCTCTTCCCAGCGCCTGCGGCGCGCCGCCGAGGCCTGGCCCGCGCGCCTCACGCCGCGCGCGGGGGCGAAGAGGCGCAGCGCGCGCACGCCGAGCTCGGTCGCCTTCTCGACCACCCAGTCGGTGCGCGCCGGCGCGCGCAGGAGCGGCAGCGCCAGCGCCGTCGCCGGGCCCGGCTCCGCCTCGCTCTCGACGGCCTCGTCCAGGCGCACCTCGAGGCGCGAGCCGCGCCAGCGCTCGATCACCCCCCGTCCGCGCCGCCCGTCGCCGTCGACCAGCGTCAGCGGATCGCCCGGCCCGAGGCGCAGCGCGCGCCCCGCGTGGCGGCTCTCCTCGGCGGAAAGGCGCAGCCGTCCACCCTCGGGCCAGGGGGGCGGGGCGAAGAGCACCCGATGGCCCAGACTATGCGCGCCGCCCATCGCCCGCCTTGCCTCCCGCCGCCCGGCCCGGGGCGGGCGGCCTCAGGCTCGGCTGCCTGCCGAGCTCCTCGAGCAGCGCCTTCTCCTTCGCCGAGACCTTGGCGGGCGTCCAGATGGCGATCTCGACGAACAGGTCCCCCCGCCGCCCGCCGATGTGCAGACCCTGCCCGCGCAGGCGGAAGACCTTGCCCCCCGGCGTTCCGGCGGGGACGCGCAGCTCGACGGAGCCGTCGAGCGCCGGCACGGTCACCTTGGCGCCCAGCACCGCCTGCGCGTAGCCGATCGGCAGGCGCAGCAGGAGATTGAGGCCGCGGCGCTCGAAGAGCTCGTGCGCCTGCTCGCGGATCTCGATGATCAGGTCTCCCGGCGGCCCGCCGCGCCGGCCGGCGTTGCCCGCCCCGCGCTTGGCCAGCCGCTCGCCGTCGCCGATGCCGGGAGGGAACTTGAGCAGGATCTCCTCGCTCGCCTCGACCCGCCCCGACCCGTCGCACGCGCCGCAGGGATCGTCGATCAGGACGCCCTCGCCCTGGCAGCGCGGGCAGGGCTCGGTGCGGATCACCTGGCCCCAGAGAGCGCGCTGCACGATCTTCACCTCGCCCGTCCCGCCGCACTGCGAGCAGGCGGTCGAGCGCCCCCCGGGGCGGCGGCCGCTGCCGCCGCAGCTTCCGCAGGCGATCAGGCGCCGCAGCCGGACCTTCTTCTCCGCCCCGCGGGCCACCTCCTCCAGCGTCAACGGCAGCGCCATGCGCAGGTCCTCGCCGCGCAGGTCGGGCCCGGCGCGCCGCGACTCGAAACCGCCGCCCATGAACGAGCTGAAGAAGTCCTCGAACCCGCCCGACCCGCGGGCGAACTCGCGGAAGAACTCGAGCGGATCGAACCCCGGGCCGGGGGCCGCGCCGCCGCGCAGGCCCTCGTGGCCGAAGCGGTCGTACTGGGCGCGCTTCTCCGCGTCGCCCAGCACCTGGTAGGCCTCGGAGACCGCCTTGAACTTCTCCTCGGCCTGCTTGTCGCCCGGGTTCTTGTCGGGATGGTGCTGGACCGCCAGCCGGCGGTAGGCCTTCTTGATCTCCTCCGCCGAGGCGCCCCGCTCCACCCCCAGCACCTGGTAGTAGTCTTCCCTGGCCATGCTATGCCCCGCGCTGCGCGAAGATCGAGCGCAGCGTCATCAGCAGGATCCGCACGTCGAACGACAGCGCCCAGTTCTCGATGTAGTAGAGATCGTAGCGGGTGCGCTCCTCGATCGGCACGCTGCCCCGCAGCCCGTTGACCTGCGCCCAGCCGGTGATGCCGCTCTTCACCCGGTGGCGGTCGAGGTAGCCGGGCACCAGCTCCTCGAAGCGCTCGACGAAGTAGGGCCGCTCCGGCCGCGGCCCGACGAGGCTCATCTCGCCGCGCAGCACGTTGAGCAACTGCGGCAGCTCGTCGAGGCTCCAGGTGCGCAGCACCGTCCCCAGCCTCGTGCGCCGCCGGTCGCCGGGGCCGGCCCAGGTGGGGCCGGTCTCGGTCTCGGCGCCGACGCGCATCGAGCGGAACTTGATCATGCGGAAGATGCGCCGGTCGCGCCCGACCCGCTCCTGGCGGTAGAAGACCGGCCCGGGCGAGTCGAGGCGGATGAGCAGCGCGAGCAGCAGGAGCAGCGGCGCCAGCAGCAGCAGCGCGGGCACCGTCAGCGCCAGGTCGAAGGCGCGCTTGAGCACGCCGTTCCAGCCCGCCAGCGGGATCTCGCGCAGGCTGGCGATGGGCACGCCCTCGATCTCGTCGAAGCGGGTGCGGCGCGAAATCAGGGCGACGAGATCGGGGACGAACTCGACGTCGGCGGCCAGGCCCGACGACTGGCGGAGGATCTCGATCAGCGCCTCCTGGCCGGCGAGCGGCAGGGCGACGATCACCCGGTCGATCGCCTGCTCGCGGGCGATGCGGCCGATCTCGTCGTAGCGGCCCAGCAGCGGATAGGGATCGTCGTCGATCATCGTCTCCGGCTCTCCCGGA
>VGIY01000226.1 GCA_016867695.1 Candidatus Eiseniibacteriota bacterium
TCGCGTGCGCGCGTCGGCCATCCGCAGGTCGAGGTCGTGGATCGCCCGCCCGAGCCCGGTGACCCACGCGGCCGCGGGCGATTCGCCTCGTTCCAGACGGCCGACCAGCGCGGCGCAGTCGCCGGCGATGCGCTCGAAGCCGGCGATGATCGGCTCCGCGGCGATGCCCTGGCGGATCATCGCCTTGCGGGCGCCGAGGATCGAACGCACGAGCGGAGCGTGCAGCAGGCGCAACTCCGCGCAGCTCTCGAGCGCCTGAGTGCGCCACTCGGGCTCGGCGAGCAGCGCTTCGGTGGCGCCCTGGAGCAGCGTTGCCGCGCGCGCCAGGGCGGCCCCCGGCTCCCCATGCCCGAACGCGGTCAGCTGCGTCAGGGCGGCGCGAATCGTCGCGCTCGCCTCCGCATCGGGGTCGGGGCTGGGGGCGGGCGCGACCGAGGCCGGGGCAACCGGAGGCTGGGCCTGTGCCGGGGTCGGCGCCGACGCCGAAGGGGGAACGACATGGCCGGTGACACGGCGCCGGCTGCGGCGGATGAGGGGAAGAGCGCAAACGGCGGCGCCGCCGAGAAGGGCACCCACCGTGAGGCCCGCCAGGGGCGGCCAGGCGCCCATTCCGAGCAGGCCGCCCCCGGCGGCGGCCGGGCTCGCGACGGCCGGAGTCTGCGCCGCCAGTAAGACGCCCGGACGCCGCGCATCGCAGGCAACGCCCGAGGCGAGCCCCAGCACGAACACCCAGGCGCAGGAAGCCCGGGGAAACCTTCGGCGCAGCCCCTTGTGCGACACCCTGCCTTCGCCTCGCCTGCCAGCGCGACTCCCCAGGAGATCGCGACCCCAGCACCCAACCCTGGCGGCCCTGCCCTGATCCATCGCGGGAACGGTCGGATTCTTCGCTACGATTCCGGCGGTTCGGCCGCAGCCGGAGGCGTTCGACGTAGATTGTCAACCACAGGCTGGCGTCTTGTCAACCGAGCGTTTACGATCCGGCGGCGATCACGCCCGAATCGTGGGCGGAACGGTCGAAACATCGAGGTATTCAGCTTCTATTTATCTGTTCTGTAATCAGTTAACGCATAGAAGCAAAAATCTTGCCAATCAAGCCCACTTGGCACGGAGCGTGTCTAGTGGTCGGCAAGCGGTTCGCTTGGAGCCAGACGCGCGGACCACTGGGGCCGGGGAGAGGGGCAGGTGACTGTTGGGCGCCTCGCTGGGCACTTGCCACTCGTGCTTCTGGCAGATGACGACAAGTCATTTGCCCTAGGGCTCGCCCTTCTCCTCCGGCCCGACATTCTTCCCCTCGTAGCCTGCGGATCGGCCGAAGCGCTGGCCGTCTGTCTTCGCAACCCGCCCCGCGCAGCCGTGATCGACCTGGAGATGCCGGCCCACTTCGGGCTCCACGACGGCGTGGAGGGCGTCCACCTCGCGCGGGAGTTGAGACGCCGCCTCGGTCGCGATCTGCCGGTCCTGCTCCTCACCCGATCCGAGCCGTCCGAGATCGCACCCGAGCACCTGGCGCAGGTTCAGGCCGTCTTCCGCAAGCCGCTGCACGCGGGCGAGCTGGCCTCCAGGCTGGCCGCGCTGCTGAGCCCGTCCGGGCGGCTCGCCGGGTCGCCACGCTAATCCCCGACGCCTCCCCGGAGATCCAACGCCGCTCCGTCAAGATGCGCTCCGCTCCAGCCGATCCATGAGCCGGACCGGCCCATGCCCGCAGATGGCACCGGGTGGGAGCCCGGTCGCGACCCCGGGAGACGATCGTGGACGGTAGCCTCCTGCACCTGACCGCCCTGTCCTGGATGCCTGCCGGGATCGGGTGGATCGCGCTGTCGGCGATCGCGGTCGCATCGCTGCGCCCGGAGCGCACGCTGCCCTGGCGTTGGCTGGGCCTCTTCGCCGCCGCGCGGGCCCTCGCGGCCTGGACCAATCTGGCGGACTCCGCGCCAGGGGCGCAGGGGCTGGCGGCGATCCTCGGTCCGGCGGTCGGGCTGACGAGCGGGCTCGCGCTGCTCGAGTTCGCCCGCTCCGGTTGGGCGAGCCACGGCGGGGTGAAGCTGCCCCGACTCATCCTCCTCGCGCCGGCGGGGATCGCCGCGGCGGCCCTGGCGGCCGGATGGTCCTGGCCCATGGATCCCGGAGGCGCGTGGCTGCACGTCTGCGCATCGGCCTGCACGTCGGCGCTGTTCCTTCGGCTCGCGCTGCGCCACGCGGGTCCGGCGCGGACAGGACTGCGGGCGGCGGGCGCGCTCTTCGCGCTCTACGGGATCGGGCAGGGGTTGGCGGGGATCGCCCCGGCCGAGGGTGCCGCCCTCCTGCTGAACCAGGCCGCGGCGCTGCTCATCCCCGCGGCGATCCTGGCCTTCCTGCTCTGGGAGCCCGACGCCGCGAGCGGCCGCGGCCCCGCCCACGTGCGCACCGCGCTGCTCGTCGGCGCGGCGCTGCTCACGTCCCTCGTGCTCGGGCTCGGGACGACGCTGCCGGCGAGGCTCTCCGCCGGGGGATCCCCGGCCGGCGCCGCGATCGCCCGGTGGATCCCCTTCGCCGCGGGCCTGGTCGTCGGCTGCGTCTACTACGGCCTGCTGGCCGCCTGGTACTCGGCCCTGGCCTGGGCGAAGCGGATGCGCAGGCAGGATGCCGATCTGCTCGGACCCATCGTCGAGGCGACGCGCGACGGCCTGATCGTCGTCGACGAGGCGGGGGATGTCGTCTTCCGCAACTCCCGCTTCGCCCTGATGTGGAATGTGGGCGAGGGGCTGCTCGAGCAGCGCGACGCCGAGCGTCTCTGGGAAGGCCTGCTCGAGCAGCTCGCCGACGCGGAGGGCTTCCGCGCCCTGCTGCGCAAGGCGCAGGGCGCTCCGGGCGAGTACCGGGACATCGTCCGTTTCAAGGACGGGCATGTCCTGCAGGTCTACTCCTGTCCGATGCCCGCCGAGGCGGGCGCCCCCGGGCGCGCCTGGAGCTTCAAGGACATCACCGGCCTGACCGGGGCCGAGGTGGAGCGGCGCAACCAGCAGATCCGTCTGCAGAGGGAGGCCGATGCCCTGGCGCGGCTGACCCGGCGGCGCCTGTCGCAATCGGGGGATCTCGAGGCGGCGCTCCGCGAGATCACCAAGCTCGGCGCGGACACGCTGGCCGTCGAGTTCGCCAGCGCCTGGCTGTTCGACGCCGAGGGCGCCCGGATCTACTGCGCCGACGCCTACGAGCGCTCGGGAGATCGGCACGAGAGCGGCCGCATGCAGCCGGCGGAGGAAGTCCCGCGCTTCCTCGCCTCGCTCGAGGCCGAGGGGCGGGCGCTGGCCGTCGAGGAGCCGGCGGAGGATCCGCGGGTGGGCGATCTGTGGGAGCGTCAGCTCTCCCGGCAGTCCGTCGGCGCCCTGCTGGCAGCGCCGGTCAGGCTCGACGGCGAGACGATCGGCTACATCCTCTGCGCTCATCAGGGGGGATCACGCCGCTGGGCGGCGGACGAAGCCCACTTCGTAGCCTCGCTGGCCGATCACGCCGCCCAGGCGGTCGAACGCGACGAGCACCGCCTGACCGAGCAGGCCCTGCAGCGCATCCAGGAGCTGCAGCAGCTGATCATTGACACGGCGGCGGGGGCCGTGCTCGTCACCGACGCCAGGGGCCGCATCACCGCGGTCAACGAGGGGTTCCGGGCCGCCACCGGATTCGTCGCCGAGGAACTGGTCGGCCGGCCCTACGGCACGCTGCAGTCAGAGGAGTGCGGCGGGGACTGCCCTCTGCGCCGCACTCCGGGGGAGATGCAGCGCGTCTCCAGGCACTCCTGCCGGATTCTCGACCGCGAGGGCCGCCCGCACGCCGCGCTCCTCAACGCGGCTCCGGTGCTCGATCCCGCGGGCGCGCTGCTCGGCCTGATCCTCTCCTACACGGACGTCAGCGAGGCCGTGCATGCGCGCGGCCAGGTGGACGCGCTGCTGAACGAGCTGGAGTCGGGCCGGGAGGCGCTGGCGGCGTCGCGATCGCGCGCCGACGAACTGGCCGCTCGGGTCGACGAACTGGCCGGCGCCCGCGACGAACTGAACGCCCGGGTCGAGGAACTGGCCGCCGCCCGCGACGAGCTGAGCCGCGAGGCGGGCCGGCGCGGCGAGGGCGACCCGCAGGTCGAGCAGCGTCTGGCGCGGATCTCGCAGGAACTCGCCGAGGCGCGCGGGGCGCAGGTCGCGGCGCGGGAGGCGCTCGCGGCGGCGCGGCAGGAGACGGCTTCGCTGCAGGTGCGGCTCGACGAGGCGCGCCTCGAAACAGACGCGCTGCGCCGCGAACTCGATGAAGCGGGCCGGGACACGACATCGCTGCGCGACCGTCTCGGCGATGCCGGCCGGGAGACGGCCCTGTTGCGCGGCGAGCTCGATGAAGCCCGCCGGCGCGAGGATGGCGGCGACGAGGCCGGGGAGCGCCTGGCGGAGGCGCTGCACGAGCTCGCCGAGGCGCGACAGGGTCTGGCGGCGACGGGGGAGGAGCTGGCCTGCGTGCGCCGTGAGCTGGCGGAGGTGCGCCGGGAGCTGGAGGCGGCCCTCGGGTCCGGCGGCGCGAGCGCCGAGTCGCTGGCGTCCGAGGTCGACGCCCTGCGCCGCGGCCTGGATGAGGCGCAGTCCGCGCGTGACGCGCACGAGCGGCTGGCCGGGGAACTGGCCAGGGAGGCGGAGGTTCTGCGGGAGGCGGGCAGCCGGCAGGTCCAGGAACTCGAGCGCGGCCTGCAGGACGCCCGGGCGCGCCTGCGCGATGCGCGTGCGGACGCGAAAGCCGATGCGGAGAAGGTCGCCCTCCTGCTC
>VGIY01000227.1 GCA_016867695.1 Candidatus Eiseniibacteriota bacterium
TGCCCGCGGGCCGCGGGCGTCTGGCTCTTCCGGGCCGATCTGAGCGATCCCGACGAGCAGCAACGACTCGCCGACGAGGTGCTCGCCGCCTGTCCCGGGCTCAACGGTCTCGTCCACAACGCCTCGATCTATCGCCCGACGCCGCTCGCCTCGCTCGCCCGGCGGGACTGGGACGAACACCTCGCCATCAACCTCACCGCCCCGGTCTGGCTCTCGGCGCGCCTCGGCCTGGCCATGCGCGCCTCCGGGGGGGGCTCGATCGTCCAGGTCGGCGACTGGTCGACGGGCCGCCCCTACCGCGACTATCTCGCCTACACGGTCAGCAAGGGCGCGCTCGAGACGGCGACGCGCGCCCTGGCGCGTGAGCTCGCCCCCGAAGTTCGCGTCAACATGGTCGCCCTCGGGCCGATCCTTCTACCTGAGGGGAGCGGTCCGGATCTGGAAGAGCGGGTCCGCCGGGCCGTGCCCCTGGGGCGGGTCGGGCACCCGGGCGAGTATGTCTCGGCGGTGCTCCACCTGCTGACCGGCGCCTCGTACAGCACGGGCTCGATCGTCCAGGTCGACGGCGGGCGCGCTCTGGCCTAGGCGTCGCACCGGCTCTCCCGCGGGCGGAGCCCGCCCCCGGCCGTTCCGGCCTCCCGGCCGCGGCCGGCGCGGGTTGCGGGCCCGAGACCCAGACAGCCGATGAGACGGACACGACGAGAGACAGCGCCGCCGCCCCGGCCCGCGCCGCGCCGGCGCGCGCCGATCCCGCCTCGCCCCTCGCGCCGCGGGGCCTGGCTGGTGCCCCTGCTCCTGTGCGTCCTGCTGCTGATCCTCATCGCCCTTCCCGCCGACCAGTGGCGCCGCCCCGCCCCGGAACCGGTCTACACCGCATCCGGAGAGCGCGTCCCCGCGGCCAACCTGGCGCGGATGGAGGAGGTCCGGCGAACGATCGCCGCACGCGGCCAGCGCTGGCAGGCGGGCGTCACCGAGGTCGCCCACCTCACCGCCGAGCAGTTCGAGCTCATGCTCGGCGCCCTGCCGCCCGAGGGCGAGACGCCCCCCCCGGCGCTTCTCGAGGCCGCACCCTCCCCCCCGGGGCGCTCGGCCGGGCTGCCGACGCGTTGGGACTGGCGGGATGAGGGGGGAACCACTCCGGCGCGCCACCAGGGCTCCTGCGGCAGCTGCTGGGCCTTCGCCGCCGGCGGCGCCCTCGAGGGCACGCTGCTCGCCTACGAAGGGCTGGAGCTCGACCTCTCGGAGCAGCACGTCCTCGACTGCAACGCGGAGAACTATGGCTGCTCGGGCGGATGGATGACCGCCGCCTACCGGCTGTGGCGGGACCGCGGCGCCTTCCTCGAATCGCAGATCGCCTACGCCGGCGACGACGCTCGCCCCTGCAACGAGTCGGGCTTCACGCCCAGCGCCTCCGTGACCGCCTGGAGCCCGGTCGCCTACTCGCGCGAGGCCCTTCAGCGCCAGGTGCTCGTGCGGCCGATCGCCGTGGCCATGCACGTCTACCCCGACTTCCAGTTCTACCAGGGGGGCGTCTACGAGCACGCCGGCAGCGACCCGGTCAACCACGCCGTGTTGCTCGTCGGCTGGGACGACGATCTCTCCGCCTGGATCATCAAGAACAGCTGGGGCGCCGGCTGGGGCGAGCAGGGCTTCGCCTGGGTGCGCTACGACTGCTGCCGGCTCGGATCCTACGCGCACGCCGTCACCGCGCCGGTCGCCCGGACGCTCCGCCTGCACCACGATCCGATGACCGACACGCTCGCCGCCGGGCCCTATCCCCTGCTCCTGCGCGCGACCTCCCTCCTCGGGCGGCTCGGCGTCGCGCAGGCCGTGCTCCACCTCGACCTCGGGGCGGGCTTCGACCCCCTGCCCCTCGAACGGCTGAGCGGAGACGCGCACGCGGGCCTCTTCTCGGGCGAGCTGCCGGCAACGGAGATCGGCGCGCGGGTGCGCTACTTCCTGTCGGTGACCGACGCCCAGGGGGAGACGGCGACTCTGCCCGCCGAGGGCGAGGAGGCGCCCTTCGCCTACCGCGTGCTGCGCCGCGTCTACGCCGAGGACTTCGCCGCTCCCGGGGGGTGGCAAACCGGCATCGCCGGCGACACGGCCACGGCGGGCTGGTGGGAGTGGGGCGTGCCCCAGGCCGCCTACGGCACGAGCGGGCTCCTCGCTCAGCCCGGGAGCGCGCACACGCCGGGCGGCTCCTGCTACGTCACCGGCCTCTCCGCCCCGGGCAACGACGTCGACGGGGGCGTGACGACGCTCCAGAGTCCGCGGATCGATCTGCGCGGCCTCGAGGACGCCACTCTCCGGGGCTGGTACTGGTTCACCAACCACACCGGCTCCTGGCCCTGGGAGGACCGCTTCGCGGTGCTGGGCAGCGCCGACGACGGGGCGCACTGGGTGACGCTGCTCACGGTCGAGTACGGAGCGTCGGCCTGGCGCGCGTTCTCGGTGCCCCTCCACGAGCACCTGCCCCTGACCGAGTCGATGCGGTTGCGCTTCGTCGCCGCCGACACGCTGCACGACTCGACTGTCGAGGCGCTCATCGACGATCTCGAGATCCTGACCGGCACTCGCGGGGAGACTTCCGTGGACGGGGGCCCGGCGCCACCTCCGCCCGGCTGGGAGGGGGGATTCGCGCTCGGGCTGGGTCCGAATCCGGCACGCGAGACCGCCTGGCTGAGCTTCACGCTGCCGGCGCCGGCGCCGGTGGAGGCCCTCGTCCTGGACGCGTCCGGGCGTCTCGTGCGCCGACTCTGGAGCGGGGATCTGCCCGCCGGACCGCACCAGCTCGACTGGGACGGCCGCGACGATGCGGGCGCCCCCGCCCGCTCGGGCCGCTACTGGGCACGGGTCGCCACCCCCGCGGCCGCGGCCGCCCGCCCGATCCTACTTCTGCGCTAGCGCTTCCCCGGTCGGGCTGGGGATCGCCCGCCGATCCGCCGATCCACGGGTAAGGGAGTCGGGCGCCGAGGCCTCGCCGGCGCGGTTGCGGGGAGCATTAGCATCCCTGGCGTGACCGCGCCCCGGGAAGCGGCTATGCTCCTTCGCTTTTCCCATCGGCGCGGGCGTGCTCGGCAGGAGGAGGCGGTCCATGGTCGAATCGGCAGGCAGGTTCTTCCACGATCCGGAGGTCCCCTTCCACGCGCGGATCGTGGTCCATCCCGGCCAGGAGGAGCTGCGCGCGCTCAGCGAGCGGCACGTGCCCCACATCTTCCGCTCGCGCCACGGGAACCTCGACCGCGTGACGCGCTGCAAGGCGCGCATGGCCCAGTGCACCTACATCGTCGCCCCGATGAGCGAGCAGGGCTTCTACTCGAGCAAGGTCATGCCCCGCGAGCAGGCGAGGAAGCTGATCGAGATGCAGCGGGCCTACATCGAGGAGACGGGCCTGCTCATCCGCTTGGACGCCTACCAGGGGATCGGCCGCAAGGCGCCGGCGGTGCAGTGGCTCTACACGCCCGAGGCGGCCAACATCGCCGGCATGCAGCAGATCCTCGCCTTCCCCCGGGAAGCGGTCGAGACGGCCGACCAGCTGCGCCAGCCCTTCCGGCCCCACTTCCGCCTGATCATGACGCCCGGCTGCCCCGCGCCCGGCGCGCCCCTGGGCGTCACGATCCTGGTCGACCTCGAGAACTGGACCACGCACGTCCTCGGCTCCGACTACTTCGGCGAGAGCAAGAAGGGCATGCTGCGCATGCTCAACGAGTACGCCTACCAGCTCGGCGGGCTCGTGCTCCACGCCGGGGCGAAGGCGGTCACGATCGGCGACCGGCGCATCAGCCTGGCGGTCATGGGCCTCTCCGGCACCGGCAAGACGGCCACGACCTTCAGCCACCAGGGCGACCTGACCGAGCCGATCCAGGACGACATGCTCTGCCTCTGGCCCGACGGCAGCGTCACGCCGACCGAGAACGGCTGCTTCGCCAAGACCTTCGGCCTGCGCGAGGAGACCGAGCCGGTCATCTACCGCGGCACGATCCACCCCGACGCCTGGGTGGAGAACTGCTACATCGACGCCGACGGCGGCTACGACTTCTCCAAGGAGAGGCTCAGCCCGGAAGAGGTGGGCCGCTGGCGCGAGACGCTCATCGGCACCGGCGCGTCGCCCGCGAATGTCGACGCCTACATCTCCGGGCGCACGCCGATCGAGGAGGTCCTCGACGAGCGCGGGCTGCCGCTCGATGGCTGGGACTTCGTCGCCTGGACCCAGAACGGCCGCTCGATCATCCCCATGTCGGCGATCGAGAACGCGGCGGCGCTCGATCACATCCCCCCCATCCAGTCGCTCGGCATCCTCAATCGCGACGAGGGGCCCGACGCGGCGATGCCCGGGATCGTTCGCTTCTCGAGCGCCGCGCAGGCGGCCGCCTACTTCATGCTCGGCGAGACATCCAAGACCTCGGCCGCGGGGAAGGAGCGCGGCAAGACCCGCTCGCCCTTCACCCAGCCCTTCTTCCCGCGCGCCCCCCACCTCCAGGCGCGCCGCTTCGCCGACCTGGCCGCGCGGATGCCGGACCTGCAGCTCTGGCTGATGAACACCGGGTTCGTGGGCGGCGACCAGCGCGACGTCGCCTCCGGGCACGCGCTCAAGGTCAAGCTGGCCCACTCGACGGTGATGCTCGAGTGGCTGCTGGCGGATCGCATCGCCTGGAAGACCGACCCCGACTTCGGCTACGAGATCGCCGACCTGGAGGCGCCGCGGAACGCCGAGCTGGCCGCCCGGGTCCCCCTGGAGGTCCTCAATCCGCGGATCTTCTAC
>VGIY01000228.1 GCA_016867695.1 Candidatus Eiseniibacteriota bacterium
GGTCCCCTCGTGCGCCTCGAGCCGCCGTCGTTCGACTTCGGCCCCGTCCCCCAGGGCGAGATTCTCCGCTTCGAGATCGCCGTGCACAACGACGGCAGCGAGCCCCTGCAGATCCGGCGCATCGACAGCGATTGCTTCTGCACGGTCGCCGATGCCCCGGACAGCCTGATCCTCCCCGGCGCCTCGACCCGCCTGAAGGCGGCGCTCGAGACGCGCTCCTTCTCCGGCCGGATCCTCAAGCACCTCTTCCTCATGACCAATGATCCCGCCGCGCCCAAGGCGGCGCTGCCGCTGCGCGCCGACATCCGCCCCCGCGTCGCCGTGCGCCCCGCCACGGTCCACTTCGGCCACGTGCCGATCGGCGAGACGCGCGCGGAGACGGTGACCATCAAGGCCGCCGCCGACGACGCGCTGCGCGTGGTCGGGCTCGACTTCCCCAAGGAGATCTTCGCCCTGCGGCTCGAGGAGAGCAGCGAGGGCGACAGCACGCTGCATCGGCTGCGCATCGAGCTGCGTCCCGGCGCCCCTTCAGGACCCTTCCGCGTCACCGGGCACATCGATACCGACCACCCTCTGAGCCCGCGCATCAGCCTGCTCGTCACCGGCCAGTTGCACGGGCGCTTCGTCGTCGATCCGACCGCGGTGAGCTTCGGCCAGGTGGGCGAAGGGACGACCAGGAGCGAGTCGATCAGGCTGCTCGCCAACGGGCCCTCCGCAGGCGGGCCGCCCCGCGCCTCCTGCAGCCTGCCCTTCCTGCGCAGCGAGGTCCTGCCCCTGCCCGGAGGCCGCGACTACGAAGTGCGCGTGACGCTCCTGCCCGAGGCTCCGTCCGGCAGATTGAGCGGCGCGCTGGTCATCGAGACCGACGATCCGCGCCAGCCGCGCATCGAGCTCGAGGTGCGCGGCTCCGTGCGCGCGAAGCGGCGGTAGACGGGCCGTGCGCTGGCTCGGACACCGGCTGGTCGAGGCCTCGGCGCTGGTCCTGCTCGCCCTCGTCCTCGGACTGACGCTCAACGCCGTGCGCCGCGAGCCCCTGCCCTACGACCTTCCCGCCTCGCTGCTGCTCACCCAGAGCGGGGCGCGCGTCGTCTTCACCGGCGAGGCGCGACGCCTCTTCGACGACGCCCACTTCGTCTTCGTCGACGCCCGCGAGGAGCACGAGTTCCTCGAGGCGCACATCGAGGGCTCCCTCTCCCTGCCGCCGGCGCGCTTCGACGAGCTCTACCCGGAGCTGCGCCTCTGGACCGCCGGCCAGCCGCTGCTCGTCTACGGCGAGTCGGGCAACATCCTGGCCGCCGACGACCTGGCGCGCCAGTTGCTCGCCGCCGGGGAGGAGTTGGTCGTCATCCTGGCGGGAGGACTCGACGCGTGGCGATCGCACGGCCATCCGGTCGACGGCGGACCCGAGGGGCTGCTGGGCGCGGAGGGCTCCGCGGCGCCGGCGCCCCGGAGCGCCGAGCCGGCGGACCGGGCGGGCGGGGAGGAGGAGGAGCAATGACGCCCTACCTCCCCTTCGCCGCGCTGACGCTCCTCGCCCTGCTGCTCGCCTACGGCGTCGCCGCCTGGGCGGCCCGGCACACCGCGGGCGCCGCCCTCGGGCTCTGGCTCGCCTGGGCCTGCCGCGTGGCGCTGGCCGCCGTCTTCCTCCTGGCCGCCTACGGCAAGATCCTCGACCCCTACGCCCTAGCTTCGAGCATCTACGCCTACCGCGTCGTGCCCGCCGGCGTGGCCATCGTCACCGGCGTCGTCATGCCCGCGCTCGAGATCGTCGCCGCGCTGGCTCTCCTCAGCGGGCTTCTCTGGCGCGGCGGCGCGGTCGTCTTCGCCGCCATGCTCGCCGTCTTCATCGCCGGCCTGTTCCAGGCGATCGTGCGCGGCATCGACATCGACTGCGGCTGCTTCGGCAAGGAATCGAGCCCGGTCAGCTTCTGGCTGATCGCGCGCAACTACGGCCTCATCCTGCTCGCGCTCTTCCCGCTCGCCCGGGACGTCTGGCGCGAGCGCCTCGGCTTCGCCCCGCGCCGCCGCGGCACGCGCTTCTCCCGCCCCCGCGCGGCCCGTTAGCGGCAGCCGCCGGACCAGTCGCCGGCGATGTCGACCGGGCAGCCGGCCACGGCGCCCAGCCCCAGCGTGTCGCCCGGGGAGTCTCCGCCGCGCAGGACGAGGACCTCCCCGCGGTCGGGGAGCGTCACCCAGAGCTGCCCGGTCAGCGGATCGACCGCCAGACCGTGCGCCCCGCCGACGCCTTCCAGGCGGGCCCCCTCGACGCAGGCGCGATCGAAGCGGACGAGCGCGCCCGCGTCGGCGACCCAGCAGTTCCCCTCGCCGTCCGGGGCCGCCGCGACCGGCCTGGCGAGCGCGCCCGGCTCGCTGCTGGCGACCGCGAGGTCGGCGGAGACATAGTAGAGGATGGCGCCACCGCGATCGGCCACCCAACAGCCCCCCGCGGCGGGATCGTCGGCCAGCGCCACCGGGCGGGCGAAGGGCGCGTCGACGGTGTCGACGCGCCCCGAGTCGAAGCCGACCCGCAGGACGCGGCCCCGGAGCTTCGAGGAGTCGGCAAGCGCTATCCAAGTGCAGCTCGAGTCGCGGAAGGCCACCGCTTCGGGGTGTAGGCGCGGGGTGGCGCGCGTCTCCAGCACGCGCAGCAGCGTGCCGGTGTCGGTCATCCAGGCGACGCGGCTTTCGAAGAAGGAGGCGACCGCCAGCGCCCGGGCGGCACGGCTCCAGCTGACGCCCGTCGCCCCCGGCGCGGCCAGCGGCACGAGCGGCCCGCCCCCGTCGGTCGGCCCCGTCCAGATCCGCCCGCCGTCCTGCAGATCGGCGGCGAAGAGCCGGCCGCCCTCGAGGTCGATATCCAGGTCGAAGACGATCGCTCCATGATCGCCGGCGCGTTCGGCGTGCCGCGCGTCGGGGGCGAGCCGCTGCAGCCCCCAGCCGCAGGGGTCCCCGCACCAGACGAGGGCCGCGCCCGGCCTGGCCGCGACGGGCCGGAGCCGCGCCGACCCGTCCCGGAAGAGGAACTCGACGGCGTACTCGTAGAGCGTTCCGTTGGCCAGAGCCTCGTCGGCGTAGGCGCGGCTCGCCGCGGGCAGGGGCTCGGCCGTGAGCAGGCTCTCGCCGGGCGCCTCCTCCGGGGCGCGCCTCCAGAGGCGGAAGCCCTCGATGTCCGCCATCCCCAGGCCGCCCCAGCGCAGCTCCACTCGCCCGCATCCCGCCTGGGCGCGGGTGCCGTGGGGCTCCCCTCCGGTGTCGGGATTGAGCGGATCGAAGGGGTTGGCGCGCTCGCGCCCGCTGCACGCGCTCAGAAGCATGAGGCCCGCCAGGAGAGCGGGCGGGAGCAGCCGCCGCCCGAGCGGCGCCCCGATCCGCCCCGCCTCGAGCGAGGCGCGCCGCCACCCTCTACTCATGGGGCCTCTCCCTCGGCCCGCGAGTCGAGCCAGGCCTTCACGCCCACGGCGAAGGAGACCTCGGCGGCCAGCCAGGCTCCGATCACGGCGCGATCGTAGTCCTTCGATGCGGCCAGCGCCCTCTCGCGAGTCCCCGGGCTCCCCGCCGAGAGGTAGAGGCCGTACTCCCGGTCGGCGCGATCCTGCAGTCCGAACGCCAGCGCCGTACAGACGCCCCAGGCCAGCGTCGCCGGCCAGCGCCAGCGCGAGAGGCCGCGGGCGGGCGGCGACGCCTCGGTCCGGCAGAGCGGGCGCGCCGCCCTCCCGCTCACGCCGGCCGGCGCGGCTGCGTCGAGGTCGGCGCTCGCGAGCGTCACGGAGCCCCAGCGGAAGTGCGCCTCGCCCCCGCGCGGCCGCTGCCCCGGCGTCTGCGGCGGCGCCCGCCGCGCGCAGGCGCCGGAGGGGCGCGCGTCGCCCGGCGGCGCCAGCCAGCGGTAGGCGACGACCTCGCCGCCGCCGGCGCCGACGAAGACCCCTGAGGCATCGGCCAGGATGGGCGCGCGCACCGGCGCGGTCACGCGCAGCTCGTAGCGCGCCTCCCCGCTGCTGGCGTCCAGGCCGAGCACGCGGCCATCGCGCAACCCGATCCAGACGAGCCCGCCATGCACGCGCGGCTCGATCTCCGCCGCCTGATCGCAGTCGCGCTCCCAGAGGACGGCCAGGTCCTCGGCGCGCAGCGCGAAGACGCGCCCCCCCGTCGACACGGCCACCAGCGGACTCCCGCCAGCCAGCCCGGAGCGGAAGAAGCCGGGCAGGTCCCGCCCGGCCAGACGCTCCCCGGAGACCGCGTCGAGGGCGCGCAACGCGCCGGCGAAGGAGAGCGTGTAGAGTCGCCCTCCCTGCTCGAGCGGCGGCCCGTAGAGCGCCCCGCCCGGGGCGGCGCCCCAGCGCACCTCGCCGCTCTCGGTCGCGAGCGCGATCAGCGTATCTCCCGTCGTCGGCACGAGCAGCAGCGAGCCGGCCAGCCCCAGCCGGCTGCGGACGAGCCCCGGAGCGCGGTACTCCCAAAGCGTCTCGCCGGTCGCGCCGTCGCAGGCGGCGACGCGTCCCGACAGGCCGGCGACGAAGACGGTGGCGCCGTTCGACACGGGAGCCCCGATCGTCTCCGTCCAGGGGCGGCGCCAAAGCAGTCTTCCCGTCTCCGCGTCGCGGCAGAAGAGCCGCTGGCCCGGAGGATCGGTGACGCCGACGAGCCCCGCGGCGCTCACCCCGAGCCCGCCCCCGACGCCGTCGGACTCGCGCGCCGTCCAGAGCCTGCGGCCGGTGGCCGCGTCGAGCAGCGCGCAGCGCCGCTCCAGCGTCGTCACGG
>VGIY01000229.1 GCA_016867695.1 Candidatus Eiseniibacteriota bacterium
GAGCAGCGCCTCGGGCTTGCCGATCAGGGCGCGCCCCAGCGCCAGGCGCTTGCGTTCGCCCCCGGAGAGCTCGTCGCTGCGCCGCCGCGCCAGCGGGGCGAGCTCGATCCGCTCCAGCATGGCGGCTACGCGCGAGGCGATCTCGGCGCGCGGCAGGCGGAGCAGGGCAAGGGGATAGGCCAGGTTCCCGCCGACGGTGCCGCTGAAGAGGTAGGGGTTCTGGCGCAGGAAGCCGAGCCTCAATCCCGCCCGGTGCCGGCAGCATCCTCCGGGGCCGGGCCGCTCCAGGCCCGCCAGCAGCCGCAGCCAGGTCGTCTTGCCCGACCCGTTGCGGCCGACGAGCGCGGTCCGCTCGCCGGCGCGGAGCGTGAAGGAGGCGATCTCGATCGTGAAGTGGGGAGGATAGGCGAAGCTCAGACCCTGAGCCGCGATCAACGGCGCTCCCGCCTCCGGCGGCGTCCGGCCCGAGTCCGGCCCGGCCGCACTGCTCGGGGCCCGCGCGAGGATGCCTTCCGCTGCGGCCATATCCATCACCGCCTAGGCCGCGCGGGCCTCGTTGCGGAGCCGCAAGAACAGGTGGATCAGCACCACCAGCGCCAGGAGCACGAGGCCCAGCGCGAAGGCGCGGGCGAAGTTCCCCTGGCTCGTCTCGAGCGTGATCGCGGTCGTGATCGTGCGCGTCGAGCCGCGGATGTTCCCGCCCAGCATGAGGGCGATGCCGACCTCCGAGATCACGCGCCCGAATCCCGCGGCGACCGCCGTCGTCACGCCCAGGCGGCTCTCGACGAGGACCTGCCACGAGGCCGCCCGCGGCGAGGCGCCCAGGAGGCGCGCCTCCTCGTAGACGAGAGCGGCGCGCTGCTGCAGCGCGGCGTGGGCGAGAGCCGTGATCAGCGGCAGGATGAGCAGCACCTGGCCGATGACGATCGCCGCGGGGGTGAAGAGCAGCCTCATGCCCCCCAGCGGTGCGTTGCGGGCGATGAAGGCGTAGACGAGGAGGCCGATCAGCACGGTCGGGATCGCCATGGCGGAGCGCAGCAGCGAGAGGACGAGCGGCTTGCCCGGGAACTCGCGCCGGGCGATCAGCAGCGCCGGCGGGAGGGCGAGCAGCGCGGCGATCGCCGTCGAGGCGACGGCCACGCGCAGCGTCGTGGCGACAATCCCGAGCAGATCGCGATCGAACGCGGCGATGAGGCGCAGGGCGTCGCCCAAGCTGTGCAGCAGGAAGTCCATCGTCTCGGGTCTCGTCTCCGGGAGCCTCTCCGCCCTGCCGGCGGCGGGATCAGCGAGTCCCGTCCGGCGGCGTGGCGGGACGGAAGAGCGCGTGTCCGTTCACCCGGTAGGCGGCGATCATCGCCTGCCCCCGCGCCGAGGTCAGCCAGTCGATCAGCGCCTCCGCGCCGGCGTGATCCCGGCCCGGGTGGCGCGCCGGGTCGAGCGGGATCAGGCTGTAGGGATTCCTGAGGAGCGGGTCGCCTTCGACGACGATCTCCAGCTCGAGCGGGTCCCCCCGCGCCAGGAACGTGCCCCGATCGGAGAGCAGATAGGCGGCCCGATCGTGGGCGATCGTCAGGCAGGCTCCCATGCCCTGCCCCGCCTCGATGTACCAGGGGCCGCCGGGATCGACGCCCGCGGCCCGCCAGAGCTCGAGCTCCTTCTCGTGCGTGCCGGAGCGATCGCCTCGGGAGACGAAGGGCGCGGCCCCCCCCGCGACGCGGCGCAGCGCCTCGGCCGCCGTCCCCGCCGCGCGAGCCCTCGCCGGGTCGGCGGCGGGTCCGAGCAGCACGAAGTCGTTCTCCATGAGCGGCACGCGGCGCAGGCCGAAGCCGGCGCCGACGAAGGCCTCCTCGGCCGCCGGCGCGTGCGCCAGGACGAGGTCGACGTCCCCGTTCTCCCCATGCTTGAGAGCGGCGCCGCTGCCGACGGCGATCACCTCGACGCGCCGGCCGGCCTCCTTCTCGAACGCGGCCAGCAGGTGATCGAGAAGGCCGGTCTGCGCGGTGCTGGTCGTCGTCGCCATCAGCAGGGGGCGGGAGTCGGCCCCGGCCGCGCCAGCGCTCGTCGCGGCCGAGATACACGCCGCCGCGCAGCAGGCCGCCAGGAAGGCCGCGCGCGGCCGGGGGCGCGGCGCCGGCGGGGCCCCGCGCAGAAGCGGCGAAGAGGGCGTCATCGGGGATCCTCCTGCTATGCTGAACTTGGCATGGTAGGGGTTGGCGGGAGGCATCGTCAAGCCGTTCGGGAGGCGAGCCGCGCCGGTTCGCTCAGGGACGGAGGGGAGCGGTTTCGAGCGCCGCTCCCCTCCGGCTCCGCCGCCGGAGGACGACGCGGGACTCCGTCACCCGGCCGGCGTCGACCAGGGAAGCCAGCCGATGGCGGCCGCTGCCCCGGCGCTGGGTGTCGCGGCTGCCGCTGCTCTTCCGCCGCCCGCCCTAGCGCGCGTTCCTGGCTACGCGGAAGCCGAGCGTGTTGTCCTGCGAGCCGGGCCAGTAGAGGTCGCGCGAGGCCGAGCGGCAGTCGCGCGCGAAGTAGAACCAGGATCCCCCGCGGCGCACGTGCGGCTCCCAGTTCTCGCCCGCCGGGCCCGCCGGGTCGGCGACCGGACCAGACGGGTAGGCGGCGTAGCGGTCCCAGCACCACTCCCAGACGTTGCCGTGCATGTCGTGAAGGCCGAACGCATTGGGCGCCTTCTGCCCGGTGTCGCGCGTCTTGGGTCCCGTGCCCGGGTCCGAGTTGCCGCAGTACCAGCCCATCTCGTCCAGGAGGGGGTCCACCTGGCAGTGCTGGCGCGTGAGCGGCCCGTTGGCCAGCGAGGTCGTGCTCCCGGCGCGGCAGGCGTACTCCCACTCCGCCTCGGTCGGCAGGCGGTAGCCCTCCGCGAGCGGGTCCCAGGTCACCGCGGCGGCGATCACGCGCCCCTCGGGGCTGAGCACCTGGCCGGAGATCGTGTAGGCGGGCTGAAGGCCGTCGTTCGCGGACAGCGCGTTGCAGAAGAGCACCGCGTCGAACCAGGTGACGCCCTCGACCGGACGGGACGAGCCGCGGAAGTAGGCCGGGTTCGTGCCCATCACTGCGGTGTACAAGTACTGGGTGACTTCCGTGGCCCCGATGGCGTAGTCGCGCGTCAGCGTGACCTCGTGGGGCGTCTCATCGTCGTCCCGCCCCAGTTCGCCGGCTGGGCTGCCCATGGTGAAGGTCGCCCCCTCACCGACGCGGATGGTCACCAGGACGAAGTCGAAGGGATCCCCCTCGGGCACGTCCGGGCCGAGCAGGCTTGGGGTCGTGACCAGCGGCCCGTGGCCGTCGTCGAACCGGAACTGGTACTCGTGCGAGCCGAAGCCGAGCGTGGTCTGGTACCGATAGACGACGCCGGCCGTGAAGTCCCAGCTCGAGCCGACCGGCTCCATGTCGAAGAGTTCGCCGTCGATGAGCACGCGACGCACCGCCGGCGGGTCTCCCTCCGGATCGGCGTAGATCACGCTGTAGGTGAAGGGCGTGGTCGGCGTGCCGACATCCGGATCGACCGACGGCGAGGTGAGCGACGGCGCGGTCATGCGGGCGACGGCGACGTTCGACAGCTCCGAGACCAGTCCGGCCTCGTCGATCGTCTTCATGGCGAAGTAGTAGGTCTGACCGGCGGCGAGACCGTCGAGCGGCACGTGCTGCCGCGTGCCGGCCTCCCTGGGGATCGGCCTGCGGATCACGTCCGTGGCCGCCGCCCAGCTCGCCTCGGTGATCGGCGCCGGCGACCAGCGCAGATCGTACCGCTCGGCCGTGCCCGCGCGGCCGTCGTCGCCGGGGGCGGTCCAGGAGAGCTCGACCGCCGTCGTGCTGCTGAGGCGGGCGGCGAGGTCGTCGATGGCCGCGGGCGGCCAGATGTCCGCCGGCCTCGTCGGGCCGCGCAGGACGATCAGCCCCTCCGTCGCGTCGGCCACGCAGACGATGTTCTGGCTGCTGACCGCCACGCTGAGCGCGCTCGGGCTCGGCACGTTGCCGAGCGTCCTGGGACGGTAGGGGTCGGAGACGTCGATGATGTAGAGCCCGGCGTCGCGGGCGGCGATGAAGGCGACGCCCTCGTGCACGGTGATCGACTGGCAGCGTCCCGGCAGCGCCAGGGAGGAGATCGGCTGCGGCAGGTGGTCCTCGCCGATGCGCATGATCTGCAGCCCGCGGGTGCCGTCGGCGACGTAGACGAAGCCGTGGGCGACGGCGATCCCCAGGGCGTAGCCCGGCGTGTCCACGTTGCCGATGACCGTCAGCTCGCGCTCGTAGACGCGGCTGACGTCGACGACGGTCACCCCCATCTGGTCGTCGGCGACGTAGAGGTAGGTGTTCGTCTCTTCCAGCGCCAGGTCCTGGGTATAGCCGTAGGGCACGACGCGCGCGCGCTGATCGAGGAAGCCGGGATTCGCCGGATTGGAGACGAAGCCGGTGACCGCGCGCCAGCTGTCGGCCAGGTAGAGCTCATAGGAGTCGGTCGCGAACTCGGGCAGGGCGACGCAGACGGCGGCGCCGGCGTAGGCGCTCGTGCCCTGGCGCAGGTCGATCAGCGTGTCGGGCACGAGCGTGATGTCGTAGGGCAGGATGCCCTCGGTGCCCTCGACCAGGAAGGCCAGGTCGCGGACCGACCCGTCGGCGTCGTAGGTGCGCGCCACGGCGATGGCGTTGGCGAACTTGGGCGTGTCGAGCCAGAGGATCAGCTCCGGCCGGTCGGGGTCGGTGATGTCGACCACTTGCAGGCCCGACTGGCCCGCGGCCAC
>VGIY01000230.1 GCA_016867695.1 Candidatus Eiseniibacteriota bacterium
GGGGGGGGAGCGGGCGGGCGGGGCCGGGGGGGGGGGGGGGGGGGGGCGAGGAGGGGGGGGGGGGGGCCCCGGCGGGCGCGGGGGGGGGGGCCACGGCGGGCGCGGGGGGCGGGGGCGGCTGCGTCACGCGGGCCTCCTCTGCGCGCTTCGCGGCTCGGCCAGGCGCGCCAGCACGCCGGAGACGACGGCGCGCAGCGTCTCGGGCACCCCGGCGCCGCGGGTCGCCACCGCCTCGATCACCGGGCGGCCCGCCGCGTTGAGCAGCTGCTCGAGCTGCCCGCGCGCGGCGCATCCGGCCAGATCGCGCTTGTTGAACTGGAAGACGAGCGGCAGGCCCTCCAGGCGCCGCCCGCCGCGGGCGAGATTCTCGCGCAGATCGTCGAGGCTCTGGCGATTGTCGAAGAGCCGGGAGCGATCGCTGTCGGCGACGAAGACGAGCCCGTCGGCGCCCTGCAGGACGAGGCGGCGCGTGGTCTTGAAGATCGGCTGCCCGGGCACCGTGTAGAGGTGGAAGCGCGTGCGCAGCCCATGGACGACGCCGACATCGAGCGGCAGGAAGTCGAAGTAGAGCGTCCGCTCGCCCGGCGTCTGCAGGCTGACGAGGTCGCTGCGGCCGGCGGCCGGCAGGCGCCCGTGCAGCCAGACGAGGTTCGTCGTCTTGCCGCCCAGGCCCGGGCCGTAGTAGACGATCTTGCAGTGCAGCTCGCGCTTGGCGGCGTGGATGAAGGCCATCGCTCCTCGGTCGCGCTCAGATCCGGGAGTCGAAGAGCCGGTCGATCCGCTCCAGGGCTTCCTCGCCGAAGCCCTCGGCCAGCGGCCGCGCCTCGGCCTCCCAAGCGTCGAGACCCGACTGGATCGCCCGCGCGAGCGCCGGCAGGGCCCGCTGCACCGCGTAGCGGACCAGACCCAGCGTCGTCGATCGGTCGTGGACCAGCGCCAGGATCGTGCCCGGGGTCGCCTGCGTCAGGTAGAGCGAGAGGTCCTCGCCCTGGTGGGCCACGCTGTGGAACTGCTCCTCGCCCAGCATGCGCGCCAGCTCCCGCGTGGCGCAGAAGTCGGCGGCCATCAGCGAGACGAAGGTGTCGAGATCGAAGCGGGGAGCGTCCCCGGCCATCGTCAGCAGGCGCCCGGCGGAGTCCAGAAGCAGCGCCGCCCGGCCTTCCGCCTCGCCGAGCAGCCGGTCCAGCAGCCCCTGCAGGTGCGCCGGGTCGCCGCCGAATCCTTCCCACCGGACCTGCACCATGGCCCCGCCTCCTGTCCCGCCGTCTGTATGCTCCGCGGAGCGGCGCGCGTCAAGCTGAAACGGGCCGCGGCCTCCCTGGTCATCCGGCCGGCGCCGGCCGGGTGCGTGGAGCGAAGAGGCGCGTGTCGGGAGCGCCCCCACGGAAGGAGCACCTCGAAGCCAATCCTCTGCGCTCGGACATCGACCGGATCCGCAGACAGAGGCCGGCGCTCGGGCTGGCGCCCTCTCCGCCGGCCTCGGCCAAGAACCCTCCAGCTTCGCGCAAAGCGCAAGACTGCAAGACAGCAGACTGCTAGAAAGCCGTCCTCGCCAACCGCAGACCGATGAGGTCGTAGCGGATGTGGGGCGAATAGCCGCTCCGGGACGCTGAGCGGCAGTCCCACGTGAAGGGGACCCAGCTACCGCCCCGTACGACGCGGCCGGCGCCGAAAGCAGGACCGGTCGGATCGATCGCCGGGCCGCCGTAGTCCCCCTTCCAGTCCCAGCACCACTCCCACACGTTGCCGTGCATGTCGTAGAGACCCCACGCGTTGGCGGCCTTCTGCCCTACGTCGTGCGTCTGGCTGCCCGAGTTCCCGCAGTACCAGCCCACCAGGTCCAAGAAGGGCTCGCTGCCGCACAGGCACTGGCTGATCCCGCCGTTGCAGAACGCCGTCACGCTCCCCGCCCGGCAGGCGTACTCCCACTCCGCCTCCGTCAGCAAACGGTAGCCGTTGGCATTCTGGTTCCAGGTCACCGTGGCACTCACGATGTGCACACCTTCGTAGCCCGGGTTGCTGATCATGTAGGCGGGCGTGAAGCCCTCCGCCACCGACCTCTGGTTGCAGTAGCTCACCGCGTCGAACCAGGTGACCCCCTCCACGGGGCGATCGGGCCCGCTGAAGCCCGAGTCGTTCCAGCCCATCGTCGCCTGCCACTGCGCCTGCGTCACCTCCGTCACCCCAACGTAGAAGCCGCGCGTGAGCGTCACCTCGTGCTGGGTTTCGTCCCCCCAGCGGCAAAGCTCGTCCGTCGGGCTGCCCATGATGAACGTGTCGGACTGCAGGAGGACGAAGTTGCCGCCCCCGCCGCCGGAAACGGACATCTGGATCGCCACGTTCTGAGCGCTCCCGCTGCCCGGCGTCACCGTCACCGTGCCCGAGTAGTCATCGGGGTTCAGCCCCGTGCGGTCGATAGTGACCGTGATCTCGTCTGCCTCCGTGGTCGTGCTCCCGCTCGTCGGGGTTACGCTCAGCCACGGCTGGTCGTCAGTGATCTCCCACGTCAGCGTGCCGGTACCGGTATTGGTGATGGTGAACGGCAGCGAGGTCCCGACGGCGCCGAAGTCAAGTTGCGCGGGGGAGAGCGCCAGGACCGGATTCTCAGGCGGCTCGCCGCTCGCCGTCGTGTCGCTGGCCACGTTGGAGAGCGAGGACCAGTTGCCCACCTCGTCCGCGGACTTGAGCGCAAAGTAGTAGACCGTGCCGGACGCCAGCCCCGCAACCGTGCAGGTCTCCTCCGAACCCGCCGGCTGCGGCTCGGGCGCATCCGGCACTCTCGTCGCCGCACTCCAGGTCTGGGCGTCGATCCGCTCGCTCGACCAGCGCAGGTCATACTCCGCCGCCGTCCCCACGCTCCCATCGTCACCCGGGGCCGACCAGTTCAGCGTTGCCGATGTGTCCGTCACCGCCGCCACGGCCAGGTCCGTCACCGCCGCCGGCGCTGTCGTGTCCGGCTTCTGGCCCTTGTCCCCATCGTCACCGCAACCGGCCAGACCCAGGACGGCTAGGACGGACAGGAACAGCCCGGCTGCTGCCAGCCGCGCACCCG
This sequence comes from Candidatus Eiseniibacteriota bacterium, assembly GCA_016867695.1. Taxonomy (GTDB): domain Bacteria; phylum Eisenbacteria; class RBG-16-71-46; order CAIMUX01; family WJJG01; genus VGIY01. The sequence continues at coordinate 3,053 of VGIY01000230.1, forward strand.
GCCTCCGCCAGGCAATGGTCAGGCACGGCGGCCAAACACCACGACGGTTTACCTGACCAAGCGTCGAGAACCTGCAAGATCGCATATCTGCACCTCCCCATACGGTCGAAACGGCCAAGCCCCCCGATCGCAGCGCAGGCTCACGAGCCTCCGGAGCCGCTTGCGGGCGCCGCCCGTAGTCATGTCGCGGCCCCAAGGCTCCCGGAGACGGCAGGTGGCGCTTACGTGAGGAACCAGGGCAGGATCGTGACCGCGCCCCGCTGCCGGACGTCATCACCTCCATGGACCAGGATCCCCGCCTGCGCGGCGTTGCCCGGGAGATCCATCCACCAGCGCAGTCCATCGAGCGCATCGCCGGGGACCGTCGCGCCGGCCTTCACTTCGATCGGCACCAGGCGGTCGCCGAGGTCGAGGAGGATGTCGATCTCGTGGCCGGTCGTGTCCCGCCAGTGATGGATGGGCGCCTCGCGGCCGGCGTGCTCGTAGGCCTTGACGATCTCGCCGACGACGAAGGACTCGAAGATGGCCCCCCGCAGAGGGTGGCTCTCGAGCATCGCCGGGTCGCGGATGCCCAGCAGATAGCAGGCGAGGCCGGTGTCGAGGAAGTGCAGCTTGGGGCGCCGCCTCAGCCGCTTCGAGAAGTTCGCGTGATGCGGCGACAGGAGCACGATGAGCGAGGCGATGCGAAGCGCGGTGAGCCAGTGCTTGGCCGTAGGCTGGCTGATCCCCGCGTCCTCGGCCAGCGAGGCGAGATTGAGCACCTGCCCGGTGCGCGCCGCCGTCAGGCGCACGAAACGATCGAAGGCGTCGAGGTCCATCACCCTGAGAACATCGCGCAGGTCCCGCTCCACATAGGTGCGGTAGTAGTCGGCCAGCCAGACATCGGGAGGGAGCTTCTTGTCGTGGATGCGCGGGAAGAAGCCCGCCCAGATCGTCGGCCACAGCCCTCGCGCGGGCGGCGCACCGACCCTGGGCAACGCGCCGCCGATCGCCTCCGGCGCGAAGACCGGCCGCGAACCGAGCTCGGCCAGGGACAGCGGAAGCAGGTGCAGCACCGCGGTACGCCCGGCCAGGGTCTGGGACACCTTATCCATCAGCAGGAAGTTCTGGGAACCGGTGAGGATGAATCGTCCGGGCCGGTCATCGCGGTCGACCTCGACCTGGATGTACGACAGCAACTCCGGGACACGCTGGACCTCGTCCAGGATGACACCGTCGGGAAACCGAGCCAGGAGCGAGCGCGGGTCTTCGAGCCCCTCCCGCCTATCGTCGGGGTGCTCCAGAGACACGTAGCCGTGGCCGGGAAAGGCTCGCCGCACCAGCGTCGTCTTGCCGGATTGGCGCGGGCCCGTGAGCGTGACGATCGGCATCCGGGCCGCGGCCGCCAACAGGGGATGGGTGAGGAGTCTCTGGAACACGCGGCCAAGATAGACGATAGGGGCCCTGCCGTCAATTCCATAATCTGATCTTGCTTTTGACGGGAGCAGGTCCGGGCCCAGCCGAAGCCTCGCCCCGGGCTCGGGCTGCCGGCCGCCGACCCCGCGGCATGGTCATCGATCCGCGCGCAGCGAGCCGGCCCGCCCGGCGCCGCTCCCCGCCCCGCCTGTCCAGAACGATGGGCGCCACTGCCCGGACAGACTCCTAGACCTCCTTGCGGCCCTCCAGGGCGCGGATCAGCGTGACCTGGTCGGCGAACTCG
>VGIY01000231.1 GCA_016867695.1 Candidatus Eiseniibacteriota bacterium
GGCCAGCACCGACTTGAGGCTCTTCGTACTCTCGCCGGACTGCGAGGAGTGCGCCTCGTCCACGATCACGGCGAATCGCTGGCCCGGGAGTTCGCCGATCTCCTTGGCGATCACAGGAAACTTCTGGAGTGTGGTGACGATGATCGTCTTCCCCGACTCGAGGGCCTCCTTGAGATGGCGGGAGGTGGTGTCGATGTTCTCGACCACGCCGAGCGTCTGCTCGAACTGGCGCATGGTGGTCTGAAGCTGCCGGTCGAGCACGCGCCGGTCGGTGATCACGACTATCGAGTCGAACACCCGCCGGTCGCCCGCGTCATGGAGCGTGGCGAGCCGGTGGGCGAGCCAGGCGATCGTGAAGCTCTTCCCGCTCCCCGCCGAGTGCTGGATCAGGTATCGCTGGCCCGTCCCGTGCGCGCGTGCGTGCGTCACCAGCCGCCGGACGGCGTCGAGCTGCTGGTAGCGCGGGAAGATCAGGAAGCGCTTGCCGGTCTTGCGCCCCCCCTCGTCCTCCTCCTCCACCTCGTGGATGAACTGGCGGATGAGGTCGAGCACGCTGTTGCGGGCCCAAGTCTCCTCCCACAGGTAGGCCGTGGCGTAGCCCTTCCGGGTGGGAGGCACCGGCGGGTTCCCGGCTCCACCGAACTTCCCCTGGTTGAAGGGCAGAAAATGCGTGTCCGGCCCCACGAGATGGGTCGTGACGTAGACCAGGTCCGGGTCCACCGCGAAGTGCGCGAGGCAGCGACCGTAAGCGAAGAGCGGCTCACGCGGGTCGCGGTCGGTCTTGTACTGCCGAATCGCATCCTCGACATCCTGTCCGGTCAGCGGGTTCTTCAACTCGGCCGTGAAGATCGGGATGCCGTTCAAGAGAAGCACGAGGTCGAGGCTCTTATCGTTCTTCTCGCTGTAACGGATCTGGCGCACCACGGCAAAGAGGTTCGCCGCGTGCAGGCGCCGGGTCTCTTCATTGAGCCCGCTCGCGGGCCGGAAGTAGGCCAGCCGGAACTTGCAGCCTGAGTCCTTGATGCCCTGGCGGAGCACGTCGAGCGCGCCGCGCCGTTCGATCTCGCCCGCGAGGCGCTTGAGGAACTGCACCATCACAGCCGCGCCGTGGTGCTGCTTGAGCTTTCCCCACTCCTTGGGCTGCGTGGCGAGGATGAAATCCACCACGTCGCGCGGGATGAGGCAGAGCGCCCGGTCGTAGTCTTCGGGCGAGCGCTTCCGGTAGCCCCCCGGCACGGTGTCGCCATAGGGCGGCGGCGTCTCTCGCAAGGCGCTCGCGTCGCCGGCGCAGGCGTCGGGGCCGTGCTGGAGCAGCCCGCACTCGATGGCTTCCTCGAAGCTGCGCTCGGACACGCGCCCGGTCATCGTCGTGGCCTCCAGTCCGGCAGGATTCCGCGAGCAGGCGTCGCAGCCCCCTGTCGCAGCATGTCACAGCTCGCTGTCACAGCTCATTTCCCGGTCCCAGGATGGCCTCCGCGAGTCGGTAGTGTCGCGTTGGGTCCGTCGGTCCCGTGCCCCGCTCGGCGAACAAGCCCTTGTCCACCATCGCCTTGAGGTCCCTCTGGAGCGTCCGCCGGTTCGCCCTGGGGCAGAGGGCCTGGTACTCCTGGATCGTGAGCCGGCCGTGTTCGAGCACGTGGCCGAGGGCGAGCGCCTGCCGATCTGAGAGGCCGTGCTCGCGCGCCAGCACATCCCCTCGGATGGCTCGCTCGCCGCGCGCCTGCACCTCGCTGAGCTGGGTGGCGAGCCCCTCGGTGAAGTACTCGAGCCACCCTGTCAGGTCCATGTCCCGCTCGCGCACGCTCTGGATGGCCCGATAGAACGCCGGCCGGTCGCGGTCATAGTACTCGCTGATCGTGAAGAGCCGCTTGAAGTCGTAGCCCGCCCGGTAGAGGCAGAGCGTCGAGAGCAGGCGCGAGGCGCGGCCGTTGCCGTCCAGGAACGGGTGGATGTGGACGAGCTGGAACTGGGCGACGCCGCTTGCGAGCACGGGATGCACTTCCCGCTCCCCGTTCAGCCACGCCACGAGCTCCTGCATGAGGACCGGCACGTCGTGGGCCGGGGGCGGCGTGTAGACGATCTCCTTCGTGGCCGAGTTGACGACGTAGTTCTGCACGCGGCGGTACTCGCCCGGCGCGGCCGCGCCTCCGCGCACGCCCTCAACGAGCCGCTTGTGGATCTCGCAAATTAGCCCCTCCGTGATCGGCCCGCCGCTGCCGAGATATTGCGACACGAATTCGAAGGCTCCGCGGTAGTTGAGAAGCTCCCGGGCGTCGTCCGGATCGGCCTCCGGAACCCGCTCGCCGGCCCAGAGGCGCTCGGCCTGCTCCAGCGTGAGCCGCGTCCCCTCGATGTGGGTCGTGTGGTGCGCCTCGAGGACGAGCGCCCGCGCGCCCATCCGGCGGATCCAGTCCTCCGAGAGCTTCGCCGCCTCCAGGAAGCCGCGCGCCCGCTCGATCCGCGTCAGCGCCGCGGTGATCGGGTGCGAGATGGTGAAGCGCGGCGCGAAGCTCATGCGGCGTGCTCCCGGACGTCGATCTTGCCGGTCACCGCGGCGGAGATGAGGGCGGTGCGGTTTTCGGCGTGCCGAGCTTCAAGAACTCCGGTCCCGTCATAGGAGCCGCAAGAACTCATCGACGCTGAGCCCTGTCTGCCTGACAATGGCTCGGAGCGTGCCGCGGTCCAGCTCCTCGTGGTCGGGAACCACGACCTGGGCAAAGGGCTCGGCCCGCCGCAGAACGACATGACTGCCTGCTTGGCGCTTGCGGTAGAATCCCGCGCGCTCCAGGGCTCGGATGCACTCGCGGCCCGAAATCCGCGGCAGTTTGGTCACACCGCCACCACGATGGTCTCAAACCGCTCGGGAGGAACGAGCAAGTTGTCCTCCTCAAGAGCCGCAACGTATCCCCCTACAGCTTCCTTGATGTTGGCGATCGCCTCCTCCTTTGTTTTCCCCTGGCTGATGCAGCCTGGAAGGCTGGGACACTCCGCGACCCAATAACCATCTTCCCCGGGATAAAGAACTACCTGTCTCATATGTATACCTCCCTGGTCGCCGGACCGGTGTAATCCTACTCCCGTACATCAATCTTACCAGTCACCGCAGCGGAAATCAGAGCCGTGCGGAGTTCCCTGAGGCGGTCGATGGCGTCGCGGACCTTGGCGACGAGCGCATCGATCCTCGCCGTCTCGCGGTCGAGGAAGGCGGCAATGGCGCGCTGTTCTGCGGTGGCTGGCAGCGGTGTTGGAGTGTTTGCCACCAACTCAAGTTCCAGACTCTCGACCGTCGCCCCTTCCTTCTTCCACTCGACTAGGAGCTCCCGCTGCATCCCCGAGATCAGGTACATGAGGTATTCGGGGACAAGCTCATGGCTGGGGACCAGTGCCTTGAGATCCTGATTCAGCGTCACTTCGCGGCCTGTGAGCGCCACGGGGATGCTGCGGGCCAGAATCCCTGACCGGACGACGAGGAGGACCACCCCGGCCGGGACCGGCTTGGTGGCGCTGTCGTGAACAGCTTGGGCTGTGATCTTGTCCTCGGTATCCAAGACCACCGATACCTTCATGTCCTTCGGCGATACCCACGGAATCTCTCCGCACCAGTACTCCAAGTTGTCTTTTGTGGGGGTGCCGCCGCCTCGGAACTGAACGATGCGCTTGAGGCGCTTGAGACCCCACGCGGCCGGAATCTCCCCCAGCCACTCGACGCCGGAGTCCTTCATGGGGACGGTCGGGTCGAGGCCCTTGGTGACGGCCCGGGTGATGAGGGCGGTGCGCTTCTCCTGAAGCAGCTCGATCAGCCGCTCCTTCTTCGCCACCAGCGCATCGAGCCGCGCCGTCTCCCGGTCGAGGAAGGCGGCGATGGCGCGCTGCTCGTCAGGCGAACACAGGCACACGTCCCGCACGTATGCGTCCTCGCGATCCAGACCAGGAATGGCCGAATCCTTGGTGGCAGAGTCGAGCCGCGCGTTGGTCAGCACGTAGTAGAACCAGCGGATATCAGCTCGGGTGAATCGCCGGTCGACGAAGAACGTCGTGTCGATGGCGAACACGGGACGGGGCGAGAAGTTGACTTTGCCGAACGACCCCTTTCTGCCGATCACTAGGCACGGCGCGAGCGTGTTCGCGCGCTCATGAGAACCGACAAGACCGTTAGACCCGTAGACCTCGACATCGCCATCCACGCGGGCCTCGCTCGCGAGGGAATCGCCGTACGCGAATGTGCAGACCCGCTTGAGCTTGAGTGGATCCCAATGTGCTGGAATCTCCCCCAGCCACTCCACGCCGGAGTCCTTGTACACCGGATACGGCTTGAACCGCCGGGGGCCGCTCTCCGGCGCATGATGCGAGGTCATCGCCACGGCCCTCCCGGTGCCCATGTCCCTGTGGTCGGGGCGCCGCGCCGGAGGTCGTCCAGGATCGGGAGGAGGAACGGCCTGAGCACGTTCAGGACCTCCCCACCCGCCTCCGGTCCGACCTCGAGACCCGACCGCCGCGCGAAGGCGCGGATGTGTGGAGCACGGACGGGGTCCTCCCAGTACGCCGCGGTCAGCCCAAGCGGCTCCTCCTTCGGAATGGGCGTCTGCCGCCTCTCGAACGTCCTGCGGATGGAGTCCGCGAGAATCGCACCGTCGAACTCGAATCGGCTCGCCAGATGACGGATGTCAAAGAAGTCCTTGATGCGGCTGTTGCGGTCTCCGAGGACGACGATCGCTTCCAGTTTCTCGGCGATCACGGACTCCG
>VGIY01000232.1 GCA_016867695.1 Candidatus Eiseniibacteriota bacterium
GTGAGAGCGCGGGCGCCGCGGCCGCGGCGTCCGCGCGCTCACCCCTCGGCCAGCGAAGCCTCTCCCGCGCCACTCCCCGCCTCCTCGATGACCTTGCGCTTCCAGGTCCCGAGCGAGAACCAGATCGCGCCCGCGATCGCCGTCAGCGTGTTCGAGAGGAACATCGCCCACCAGATCCCCAGCGGTCCCATCCCCAGAGGGATCGCCAGCAGGTAGGCCGCGGGAATGCGCACCAGCCAGAGCCGGCCGATGTTAAGCACCATCACCGGCACGGTGTGGCCTGAGCCCTGAAACGACCCCATCAGCACCATGATGAAGCCGAAGACGAAGACCGAGAAGGAGGTCACCCGGAAGAGGTCGTCGGCGTGGCGCAGAACATCGGCGTCGCGGACGAAGACGCTCGAGATCGGCCCGCCGAAGAAGAACATCAGCGCCGTGACCGGCAGCAGGACGGCTCCGATGATCGCCGAGCTGATCTTCACCGCTCGCGAGGCGCGATCCGGGCGGTCGGCGCCGAGGTTCTGCCCCACCGCCGTCGCGCTCGCCTGGGCGAGTCCGAAGGCGGGCACCAGCGCCATGTGGATGACCCGGTTGCCGATCCCGAACGCCGCGGTCACCGCCGACCCGAAGGTATTGACGACGCCGATCAGGAGCGTGAATCCGAGAGAGGTCGTCGTCTGGCCGATCGCCAGCGGGAAGCCGATGCGCAGCATCCGGGCGACCATGGACCCATCCCAGCGCAGATCCGCGCGACGGATGCGGAAGCCATGGTCGCCGACGATCATCCGCCGCAGGCCCAGCGCGCCGGCGACCGCCCGCGTGAGGCTCGAGGCGATGGCCGCGCCGGCGACGCCCAGCGGGGGGAAGATCCACAGGCCGAAGATCAACAGCGGGTCGAGCAGCGCGTTGAGCGCCACGGCGACGAGGTTGACCTTCAGCGGCCCGATCGTGTCCCCCAGCCCGGTCGAGATGCCCTGGTAGACGAAGAAGGCGAACATGAAGGGCATGCCCGCCAGCGTCCAGCGCAGGTAGATGAGCGTGTCCGCAAAGGCGTCGCCCGGCGTCCGCAGCAGCTTCAACAGCGGCTCGGCGACGGCGAAGCCGATCGCCGCCACCAGGAACCCCGCCGCGACGAGGACGAGTAGCGTCTGCCCGGCGGCGCGCTCCATCTCCCGCGTGCGCCCCGCCCCCTTGTACTGGGCGACGAGCGTCGTCCCGCCCACGCCCAGGCCCATGGCCAGCGAGAGGGCGATGAAGAAGACATTGAGCGTGATCGTCGGCGCGACGAGGGCGGTCCTGCCCAGCTTGCCCAACCAGAAGGCGTCCGCCAGATCGTAGAGCGTCTGCAGCAGCGACGAGAGCATGACCGGCCAGGCCAACGCGAGAAGCGCGGGCGCGAGCGGGCCCTGCGTGAGGTCGCGACCCCTGCCCCGTGCCTGCGCCGGTGCCCGCATCCGCCGCCCAGCTCCTTGACGCGTCCCCTGCCGTTCGGAATCGGGAAGGGGGCGATTCTACCACCGGCCGCTCCCGTGCCCAAGCGACGAGCCCCCGGCGAGCGCCCGGCGAGCCCCCGGGCGTGGCGAGCCCGCCGGGAAACCCGGCGAGGCATGCGGGCTAGGCGAAGACGCCCGGGATCGTCTCCCCGCAAGCGGCGCACCGCGAGCCGGCGAGCCCTAGGACCCGCGCCGCGTGCCAGTCGCGCTCGATCACCGTCGCCCCGCATCCCGGGCAGGCGGTCGCCGTCGCCTCGCGGTCGCTCACATTGCCGGCGTAGACGAAGCGTAGACCGCGGTTGCGGGCGATCTCGCGCGCGCGGGCGATGGTCGCCGGGGGCGTGGGGGGAACATCGAGCAGGCGGAAGTCGGGATGGAAGGCGGTGAAGTGGAGCGGCACGTCGGGCCCCAGGCGCTCCAGGATCCAGTCGCACTCGCGCGCCACCATGTCGGCGGAGTCGTTCAGCCCGGGGATGAGCAGCGTCGTCACCTCCAGCCAGATCCCGCTCTCGCGGGCGATCCACTCGAGCGTCTCCAGCACCGGAGCGAGGCTGCCCTGGGCGCGCTGGCGATAGAAGTCGTAGCTGAAGGCCTTCAGGTCCACATTGGCCGCGTCGATGTGGGCGAAGACCTCGCGGCGCGCGCCGGGGGCGATGTAGCCGTTGGTGACGGCCACGTTGCGCAAGCCCCGGCCGCGGGCCATGGCGGCGACGTCGATCAGGTACTCGCCGAAGCTCGTCGGTTCGTTGTAGGTGTAGGCGATGGCCGGCAGCCGATGGCGCAGGGCGAGGGCGACCACGTCGCCGGGGGGCACGGCCTCCTCGGCGGAGTCGGCATGCCGGGGATGGCTGTGCCGCCAGTTCTGGCAGAAGTCGCAGTCTAGCGTGCAGCCGAGCGTGCCGAAGGAGAGGATGCGCGACCCGGGCAGGAAGTGGAAGAGCGGCTTCTTCTCGATCGGATCGACGGCGAAGCCGGTGGGGTGCCCGTAGCTGAGCGTCAGCAGGCGGTCGCCCGAGCGCCGCCGCACGCGGCAGTAGCCCGTCTGGCCTTCGGCCAGCCGGCAGCCGCGCGGGCAGAGCAGGCAGAGGATACGCCCGCCCCCCTCCTCCAGCGTCCACCAGCGGGCCTCGGCGTACCGGGCAGCCATTTCCACCCCCCACGCCGCTCCCCGGCATGGCGACCACGGCCCGCCATGCCCGCGGCCGCCCGACTGGCGCCGGGCGCTCTCCCGATCGCCGGCGCCGCGCCGCTCCCCCGTGCCCGCCCGGCCGTCAGGGCACGCGCGGCGCCTCGCGGAACCAGACCCCCGGCTCCGCCGCGATCAGCGCCGCGAAGAGCGCGCGGCCGACTTCGGTGCGCAGCGCCGGGCGCGTGTTCTCCACCCAGGAGCGGCAAGGGGCGTGCCCCTCGTAGATGTACTCGATCGCCTGGAAGGCGCACTCGAGGCGATCGGCGTCGCGCGCGATCCGGGCCTCCGGGGTCTCCCCGGCCTGGAACTCCCGGTGCACGTCGAGCAGCGCCTCGCCCTCGGCGACGCTCGCCGCCTGGTCCCGGAACGCCTTCGTCTCCGCGGCTGGATAGTCGAGATAGGCCTGGCCGATCTTGTGCAGGTCGTTGATGCGCGCCTCGTGGAGGTCGTTGGCCAGGCACATGAGGACGACGCGGGCCGGGTCGGCTGCCCCGTCGCGCGAGGCCAGCAGGTAGCCGATCCAGGCGGCGCGGAACGAGTGCTCGGCGACCGATTCGGGATCGCGCACGCCGGCCACCCACCAGCCGGTTCGGGCCACCCTCTTCAGGTGGCCGACCTCGTGGAGAAAACGCACCAGGTCCTGCATCGCCGCTCGCCCCCTCGTGCCCTCGTGCCGCGCCCTGCGATGGCCTTATCGTAGCAGAAGCAGGCGCGCGGTCACGGTCTCCCGTCCGTCGGTCAGCCGCGCCCAGATCGGCCCGCTGCGCAGGGCGGACGGCGGGGTCCAGAGGATCTCGTGCCCCCCGCCGCCCAGCGACAGGCGGTCGAGACTGCGCCCCTGGGCATCGAAGAGGGCCAGGCCGCCGGTGCCCCCGTGCGGCAGGTGGCAGCGCAGGCGCAGGACCCCGGCCGCGGGAGCTCCCCGGAAGAGGATGCGCGGCGACGACCGCGTGGCGCCGGGCGCATCGCCCTCCGGCGGGTCCCAGGAATCTCCGGGCGCGCGGGGGACACGCGCGGCCAGGTCGAGTGGCAGGATCTCGACACCGGCCTGCGGCGTGAACACCGCCAGCGACCGATCGGGAATCTCCTGCCAATCGCCGCCTCCTCCGGGGAGGCTGTCGGTGATGCAGTGCTCTCCCTCCGGCGTCAGCGCGTGGAAGATCGGGTAGCCGCCACCCGTCCCGTCCCAGCCCAGGACCCAGGTCGAATCGCGCCCCTGCAGCACGGCGTTCAGCGCCAGCGTCTCTCCCCCGGGCAGGCCCAGCAGCCGCGTCAGCGTGCGCTCGAAAGCGCCGGGGACGCCGTCGGGCGCGCGGGAGATCTCGAAGAGCAGCGCGAGGAAGTAGATCTCGCTCGCGTTGCCGCGGATCGCGTAGCCGTGGCCGTGATAGTCGCGCGGATGATCGGCCTTGAACGCGTCCCAGCCGTCGCCGAGGGGCTCGTCCCACAGCCCGCGGGTCACGGCGACGATGTCGAGGACGCCGTCGTGGAGGAAGAGCCAGCCGTCGCGCCGGAAGGGTTGCGGGTCGGGTTTGCCCGGCGCGCAGGCGATCGGGTCGGGCGCGCGCCGCAGCGCGACGATCGCCTGGCGGCGCGCGGCGAGCATCTCGGCCAGGGCGAGCGCGTAGCGCGGGTGGAGCCGTCCGTCGGCGACGGCCCGGCCGCCGCCGCGGATCTCGAAGGGCCGCGCCCACCCAGGCGGGGGCGAGGCGGCGACATAGGCGACCGTCCAGCCGTCCGGGTGCTCGAGCGCCCTGCCGGGGAATCCGGCCGGATCGGCGAGGAAAGCCTCGGCGGCGAAGTCCCCCGCGGCCGGTCCCGGCTGGAGCACGAGGAAGGCCTCCCCCGGAGCGGCGGACGCCGCGGCTCCGAGGAGAATCCCGGCGGCGAGGATCAGCGCCGTCGTCCCCCGCCGGACGGACCGCGACCGGGCCGCGCCGGCGGCCCCGGCGCCTGGCGCGAGCCCTGGCGCGCCGCGGGCGCTCCGGCAGCCGGCGTCGGGCGGGTCAGCGCGCATAGCTCACCGCCCC
>VGIY01000233.1 GCA_016867695.1 Candidatus Eiseniibacteriota bacterium
GGAGCCCTCTTCACCGTCGCCTTCGACGGGCAGGGCGCGGCCGAGGGCTGCGGCGATCTCGAATTCGACGCGCAGGCCTGCGTGATCCGCGACGTGCAGAACAACGACCTTCCGGCGAGCTACGCCGGCGGCTGGATCGCCTTCGACGCCAGCGGACCGCAGCCGCCCGCGCTCGGCTCTCCATCGCACCCGGAGGGGGAGACGACGGCGGCGGGCGTCGTCGACGTGCAGTGGGGGGCCGTGACCGACCTGCCCGCGGGCTGCGCGTCCGGGGTCGATGGCTACTACCTTGCGGCGGATCAGAATCCGGCGACGGCGCCGGGACCGGGTCTGCACGACCTCTTCGTCGCCGACGGCGGAGCCTGCGAGGGCAGCTTCGAGCTGCCCGACGGCGAGGGCTACTACATCCACATCGCCGCCTACGACGCAGTCGGCAACCCGAGCCTCGTCGACCACTACGGGCCCTTCGGCATCGACACGCTTCCGCCGGGCGACGTCGGCGGGATGCAGGCCGTCTCGGGCCACAATCGCGTCACGCTCTCCTGGGTCCCGCCCGCCGACGCGTCGATCGTCAGGATCTACCGCCAGGCCTGGAGCTATCCTTACTACGACGACGCCATGCCGAAGCCGCAGCCGCCCGCCTTCGCCGGCGACGGGGCCCTGGTCGGCGAGTACCCGATCGGGACGACCGAGGCCGTCGACACCTTCACGGATCTCGAGCGCAACTACTACGTCTACACGGCCTTCGCCTTTGACGCCGCGGGCAACGGCTCCGCCGAGCCCGCGCCGGCCTCGGCGCAGGACTGGGCGCTCTCCTACTGGCTCGGCGACTTCGACGACGACTACACCTTCGACTGCGTGCTCGGCGGTTACGACGGCCGCGTCGACGCGGCCGACCTCAACGCCTTCTCCGCCGTCTTCGGCCTGTACGAGGGGCAGTCGGGCTACTGCGCCGAGATGGACGTCGGCCCGACGAGCGACAACCTCGAGACGGGCTATCCGCTGACCGACGGCGAGATCGGCTTCGAGGACCTGATGGTCTTCTCGCTGACCTTCGGCAGCGTCGCCCCGCGCGGGCTCGCGGGGCAGGAGGCGACCTCCGGGACGGAGGAGGCGCAGGCAGACGGCCGCGTTCCCGGCGGCCGGCCGCGCGCGCGGGAGGCGGCCCCCCCGGCACAGCCTGTCCTCGCGCTGCTCGTGGAACCGGACTCCTCGGCTCCAGACGGTCTCCTGAACATGCTGCTTGCCGTGACCGGCGGCGCCGGGCTCAAGGGGCTGCGCGCCGAGATCGGCTTCGACGATCGGGAACTCGAGTTCGCGGGCCTGGCGACGGCCGGGCTGCTGTCGGGCGCGGCGGACTTCGTCGCGTCGCGGCCGGGCGCGGGGCGGGTCGAGGTCGACATCGCGCGGTTGGGGCGCGAGGCGGTGATCGAGGGCGACGGAACGCTGGCGCGCCTGCGCTTCAGGCGCCTGACGGCGACGGCGACGCTACCGGCGCTCGAGGAGGTCGAGGCGCGCGGCGCGCGCAACGAGCGCTTGGCGGCGGGCATCGCCGCCCCGGAGGCGCCCGATCCGGGGACGCTGCCGGAGCGGTTCGCCTTCCGCGGCGCCGAGCCCAATCCGGCGCGCGGGGCGATCTCGTTCGGCTTCGCGTTGCCGGAGGCGGCGCCGGTGACGCTGGAGGTGCTGGACGTCTCGGGGCGGCGCGTGCGCCTGCTGCTCGACAGCCTGGTCGAGGCGGGGGACCACAGGCGTCTCTGGGACGGGCGCGACGCGCAGGGGTCGGCGGCGACGAGCGGGCTCTATCTCGCCCGCCTGCGCGCGGGGGCGCACGAGCAGACGAGGCAGTTCCTGTGGGTGCGTTGAGGCTCTCGCAGTCGTTCGGGGCGCCCCGGCCCGGGACGCCTTGCCGGAGGCCGCGGCCCGGGGCGCCCTGCGGCGTGCGGCAGCTCGAGCCGTCCGGCGGCAGGCGGCGGCCCGGGGCGCCTGGCGGCCGGTCGTCGCGCGGGGCGCTCCGCGGGATGTCGCCGCTCGCGCCGGCACCGCTCGCGCCGCTCCTGCTCGGGATCGCGCTGCTCGGGACCGTCCTGTTCGGGATCGCCGCCGGGGCGGCGCCCGCGGGCGCGGCGCCGGTGCTCCACTTTCAGCCCGACACGCTCTTCGTGGCTCCGGGCGCGACCGAGTTCGAGTGGGCCATCTGGATCGACGGCAGCGGCGACAGCATCGCCTGTTTCGCCGTCACGCTGGAGGTCGACACCTCCCGGGTGGCGCTCGTCGCCGCCTTCGAGGGGGAGCTGTACGCGAACTCCGGGCAACCGACCTTCTTCGTCTGCGACTCCCTCTCGCCCGCGGCCAGCCGCTTCATCGACTGCGTCCTCGGCCATCGCACCTTCCTCCTGGGCCCGGGCGAGATCGTCCGCCTGCGCATGGAGTCGCGCACCAGCGATCCGGCGATGAGCGAAGCGCTGCTGGCGGGGGCGATCGTGACCGACATCGACCGCCAGGAGATCCCCGGGGTGCAGGTCGAGAGCGGATGGCTGCGGATGAACGCGCCGAGCGGCGCGCCCGATCCGCGCGACGGCCCCGGCGCGCGGGGGGCGGGAGGCGCGCTGCGCGCCCGGCCCAATCCCGCCTCGGGGCCGGTGAGCATCGAGTGGCTCGCGCCGCACGCCGCCTCTCCGGGCGGCGTCGCGCGCGTCTTCGAGCCGGGCGGGCGTCTGGTAGGCAGCGTGGTGCTGGGGACAGGGCCCGGAATCGCCGGCACCTGGACCGGCCGCGACGCGCGGGGGAGGCGGGTGCCGCCCGGGCTCTACCTCATCGCCCTCGACCGGCCGGGACCGAATGAGCCGGCGCGAGTGCTGCTGCTCGGCGAGGGAAGGGAGGCGGCGCGATGAGAACGAAGCCGAGCGGCCGGCCGGCGCGCTTGCCACGGGCGGCGAGCGACGCGCGCGGGATCGGGCATGGGGCCATCGCCTCCGCCCGCGCCCTGCCGGCGATCGCCGGACTCGCGGCGCTCACGGCGCTTGCCGCCACGGCCGGGGCGGGCTTCGTCACGGTCGAGGGCACGCATCTCGTCGACGGGCCCTGCCGCTTCGACTTCGTCGGCGCGAACTGCTACTACCTGATGGTCTACGGCGCCGATCCGGGCCTGCGGCCCCACGCGGGCGAGGTGTTGGAGGAAGCGGTCGCCATGGGCTGTACGGTCCTGCGCACCTGGGCCTTCAACGACGGCGCGACCCAGTGGAACGCGCTCCAGACCGCGCCCGGCGTCTACGACGAGACCGTCTTCCAGGCACTCGACTGGGTGATCGCCAAGGCCGACTCCGTGGGGCTGCGCCTGGTGCTGCCGCTGGTCAACAACTGGAACGACTACGGCGGCATGAACCAGTACGTCCAGTGGGCGCGCGCCGTGCCTCCGGTGGGGACCGGCTTCGTCACCCGCTCGGGCAAGCGCTTCCTGCTCGACGGGCGTACCTACGGCTACGTCGGCGCCAACTACTGGTACGGGCTGAACCTCGCCGCGAGCGGCCCGGGGGGCGACCGCGAGAGGCTGCTGCGCGAGCTCGACGATCTGCGCGCCCGCGGCATCACCAATCTGCGCGTCATGGCCGGCAGCGAAGGGCCCGACACGGAGCCCTGGCGGATGGTGCCCTCGCTGCAGACGAGCCCCGGCGTCTACGACAACCAGGTGCTCGATGGTCTCGACTACCTGCTGGCGGCGATGAAGGCGCGGGACCTGCGGGCGGTGATGTGCCTCAACAACTTCTGGCCCTGGTCGGGCGGCATGGCGCAGTACGTGAGCTGGAACGGCGGCGGGCCGATCCCCTACCCGCCGCCGGAGCCGGGAGGCGACTGGAACCTCTACCAGGACTACGCCTCCGACTTCTACTCGAACGCCGGCGCGATGCAGGACTTCCGCGACCACATCGCCTTCGTCGTCCAGCGGGTCAACCCCTACACGGGGCTCGCCTACAGGAACGACCCGACGATCTTCTCCTGGGAGCTGGCCAACGAGCCGCGCGGCTACAACAACAACGCCGCCGCCTTCAACGTCTGGATCGACGACACCGCCGCCTACATCAAGTCGCTCGATCCGAACCACATGGTGACGACCGGCTGCGAGGGCGACACGCCCTGGCCGGCCTGGAACGGCCTCGACTTCAACTCGAACCACAACGGCCCGAACATCGACTACGCGACGATCCACATCTGGCCGCAGAACTGGGGCTGGTACGATCCGGCCAACCCGGGCGGGACCTACGCCACCGCCGAGACGAACGCGCGCAACTACTACAACACGCACGAGTCGAAAGCGGTCACGCTCAACAAGCCGATGGTGCTGGAGGAGTTCGGCCTGGCGCGCGACGGCGGTAGCTTCGACCCCGCCAGCGGGACGAGCTACCGGGACGCCTTCTTCGCGGCGATGTTCGCCGAGGTGTACGCCTCGATCTCGACGAACGGGCCCGGAGCCGGCTCCAACTTCTGGTCCTGGGCGGGCGAGGGGCGACCGCTCCAGCCCTACGGCAGCCACTGGTCGCCGGGAGATCCCTGGATCGGCGATCCGCCCCACGAGGAGCAGGGCTGGTACAGCGTCTACGACGCCGACGCCGGAACCGCGGCGGCGATCGCCGCGCATGCCGCGCAGCTCTTCGCCTACCTGGGCCCGAGCGCGCACGACGACTTCTACACCCACCCGACCTGCAGGCGCTT
>VGIY01000234.1 GCA_016867695.1 Candidatus Eiseniibacteriota bacterium
GAGCTTCCATACCCCCCAGCGTCTCGCGGCGAGCAGATGGGCGCGCGCGTGGCCATCTCCCCACCAGGGGTCGCTGTACCCGACCGCGGCGTAGAGGGACCGACGCTCTCCGGGCCACGAACCGGCGATAGCCAATCCCGCTCCCGAGATCTCCTCGCTGCGCGCGCCGCGCCCTTCGCCGGCGTACGAGAGGGCCACGCGCTCGGCCGCCGCCGCGCAGAGCAGGCGGCCCGAGCCCGCGCGCCACCCGCCGCGCAGGTGCGCCTCGGTCGAGGTCGTGCGCCGCCGGTCGGTCCCCTCGTCTCCCCACCAGCGCAGCAGATCGTTGCGCCTGATCAGCAGCGCCTCAGCCGTCGAGCGCTCCCCCATCCTCTGCCAGCCCGCGCTCGCCAGCCGCGATTCCCAGACGAGCTTGCGGCCGGGAGCGAGCACCGCACGGCCGGCGCGCTCCTCTCCCGTCACGCGCAGCGCGCAGCCGCCGATCGCCCGGTCGAGCGCCAGGGCCAGGTTCTGGTACCGGCTGGCCCCGTAGCGGGGAACGATCCAGAATGGCCGCCCGTCCGCCCGCGAGTGCGCGAAGCCGCCAGCGATCCCCCAGGGGCCGCTGCGGCGGGAGAGGACGAAGTCCTCGGTGGTCGAACCGCCCGCCCCCTGCGTCAGGCGCACCGCGCTCGCCGCGGGCCCCTGCGCGGGGGGCGCGCCCTCGCCCCAGAGCAGGCCGTCCTGGCCGCAGGCGAGCGGATCGAGCAGCGGATCGGGCGCAAGACGCACGAGACGGTCCAGCGACAGCGGCGTCATCGTCGAGAGGTTCGCCTCGGGGAGGGCCGGTCCGGCCGAGGGAAGTCCCCCCGCCCACAGGGAGAAGCGCTCCGCGCCGGGGCCGATCCGGTAGGGCTGGTCCCAGGCGCCGTGGCCCCCGGCGCGGAACAGGCCCAGGGCGCTCTCGCGCTCGAGCGCGTCGGCGAGCACCATGCCCGAGGAGACGGCGAGGCGGGCGCGAGTGAGCAGCGTGTCGGCGGCGGCGGAGGGCAGGGCAGCGAGCAGCCAGCGGGGATCCCAGCCGCGCGCACCCGGCGCGGGCCCCAACGAATCGGGCGTGCCGGGGGCGGGAAACGGTCCCGCCGCCCGCAGCGACTCTGGAGTCGAGATTGAGTCCGGAGCCGTCAGCGAGTCCGGAGCCGGTGCGGGCGCGCCGGCGGTCGGCCTCGGGGCGGGCCGGAAGCCGTCGACGCGCTTCTCGGGCCGGCCGGCCGGCGACGGCTCGCCGCCGGTCGGGCGGGGAGCGGGTTCCGGCAGGCCTGACGCGCCCGTCTCCTGCGCACCCGCGGGCGAGAAGCCCAGGGCCAGCCAGAGGACGAGCGGGAGCGAGCGCCTCACCGCGGCGATCGCGCCGCACTCGCCCCGCGCGGTGCGAGTGCCACCGTGGCCCGCCCCGGCCCCGCCGCCGGGTGGGCCGGTCCTAGGCGGCCTCCTCGGAGATGGCGGACAGCCGCGCCCGCGCCTCGGGGTAGTCGGGGCACAGCTCGAGAGCCTCGTGCAGGCGCCTGCGTGCTTCGTCCAACTCACCCAAGGCCTCGTATTCGAGCGCGAGCAAGTAGGTCAGCTCGGCCGACTCGGCCCCCTTGTGGGGCCGCTGGAGCGCCAGGAGCAACTCGCGCACCGCCTCCCGATGGCGCCCCAGTCCCGCCAGACAGCGCGCCTGCGCCTCCTGGAGGAGCCGGGCCTGTTCGGGCTGCAGATCGTCGTCCCAGGCGGCCGCGGCGAAGGACTCGAGCGCCGCCTCGAGCTCTCCCCCCTCCATCCGCTCGCAGCCCAGCGCATAATGCGTCGCGAAGTCGGCCCGTTCAACCAGCCGATTCGGCGTCTCGCCGGAAACGGGAGCGGCGGCGTCTGTCTCGCCCGGCTCGCGAGCGCCGAGGCCGGCCTCGCCGGAGGCGGGAGCGCCGGGGTCGGTTTCGCCGCGGGCGAGAGCGCCGGCGTCGGTCTGGCTTGCGGCGGGACCAGCGGCGCCGTTCTGGCTGGATGGCGGAACGCCGAAATCGATCTCGCCGTAGCCGGCCTGCGCGCCGCCCCCACCGCCGGGCGTTGCTCCGGGAGCGCTGGCCACCGCCGCCCGCGTGCCGCCGGCAGTCCAGCCCGTCGCCACCGCGCCGCCCGCATCCTCCGTGTCGAGTCCACCGGCCAGGATCTCCAGGACCGTCTCGTCGTCTTCCCCGGCCGCTTCCCCGGTCTCGGCAACGGGATCGAAGTCCTGTTCCTCCACCGGCATCGCCGCCGCCGCCTGCGCCGGGTCGATCGCCGCCAGCCTCTCGCGCAGCCCCGCCGCCGCCTCCACGGCCCCTCCGCGCGAAGCCTGCTGCAGCGACTCGCGCAACAGGGCCGCCGCGGCGTCGGGGCGGTCCAGTTGGACGAGCAGGTCGCTCAGGCGCACGGCGAACTCGGCGCGCCGCGGAGCGAGTTCCTCCGCTCGCCGCAAGGTCTGACGGTAGACCTCGCTCTCCCTCTCCCGCGCATCGACGCGCTCCAGGTAGGCGAAGTAGGCATGGAGGGCGTCGCCGTAGAGCTCCTCGGCGGCGTAAAGCTCACCCATCTGCCTGTAGGCGGAGAGCCGCTGCGGATCGAGCCTGAGGATCTTCCTGCAGACCGCCAGCGCGTTGCGGTGGAATCCGAGATGCGCGTAGGCGGCGATGGCGTCCTCGTAGCGCGCGACGGCGCTCTCCCCGCGCCCGGCGCGGACCAGCAGATCGCCCAGGTAGACGAAGTCGTAGGGCCCGCCTTCCCCCCCGGTCAGGAGACCCTCGAAGGTTGCGATCGCCTTGTCGATCTGCCCGTCCTTGACCAGGGCCCTCACCTGCGAGCGGCCCGACAGCTTGCGGTCCACGACTCCTCCTCGGCCCGAGGCACGGGCCCCTCCCGGGATGCGTTCACCCGACGGATTCCAGTTCCCGGTATCGACGCCTGGGCGGAGGTTCTGGAGTCGGGGGGATGGAAGCGGGCGCGGGGCGTTTCGCCCGG
Organism: Candidatus Eiseniibacteriota bacterium; assembly: GCA_016867695.1. GTDB lineage: Bacteria > Eisenbacteria > RBG-16-71-46 > CAIMUX01 > WJJG01 > VGIY01. Next base: position 3,016 of record VGIY01000234.1, read on the forward strand.
GCCTCGGGCCCCGCACCCCCCTGCGGGCAAAGCTCGCGCATGAAGCCCCGGCCGCGCCTGGTGGGGCGCCCGCGCCTGCATCCTCGGCGGCGCCTGGCTGGACGCCCGCGCCGTTCAGCCCCGCCGCAGGGGCTGCAACCTCTCGCGGGTGCAAACTCCCCGCTCGTCAGTACCCTCTCTCTTACCCCTTCTTGGGGGTAGTACCCCCTTTGCGCCATTGCGCCCCCGGGCCGCGGCCGAGGCACTCGATGTCGCCGGCGGCCCTCAGCCCCCGGAGCACGCGGCGGATCAGGTCGCGACTGACGCCCGGACATGCGCGCTCGAGATCGGCCAGCGTGAACTCGGCGGCGAACGCATCGACCGCGGATCGGATCCGCTCGGTCTTGACCCCGCGCGGGCTCTTGACCTCACCCACCCTGCGCTCGAACTCCGCGTAGGCAGTCTTGAGGATGTAGAGGATGAAGCTGAGATAGGGCCAAGGGTCGTGCCCGCTCTCGTGCCAGCCCTGGGAACTCCGCTCCAGCGTCTCGTAGTAGCGTTCCTTGTTCTCCTCGATGGTCCTCTCGAGGCTGATGTACCGTCCCACCTCGTAGCCCAGATGGTAGGCCTGGAGCAGGAGCAGCAGACGCGACACCCGGCCGTTCCCGTCGCGGAAGGGATGGATGCACAGCAAGTCGAGATTGAACGCGCCCAGCGCGAGGAGAGGATGCACCCACTGCTGGTCGAGGCACTCCTGCCAGAGTTCGACCAGCTCGCCCATGCAGGCCGGCGTCCGCGCGGCCGGCACGGTGCGAAAGCGGATTCTCTCACGGCCATCCGGGAACCGCTCGATGATGTCGCCGTCGCGGTCTTTGTACACCCCGGCGTCCCAGATTTCCCCTCGCGTCACGCGGTGCAGGCCGCGAATCGTCTCCTCCGACACGGGCAGGTCTCTACCCCGTTCGTGGATGAGCTGCAGCGCATTGCGATAGCCACGGACTTCTTCTTCGCCCCTATCACGCAACAGGGCCTTCCCAAAGACGATCGTCCCGATCCGTGCTCGGTCAACCTCGACGCCTTCGATCCGGTTCGAGGACACTGCGCTCTCGACCATGGCGTGCTCGCGGAGGGTCTTCAGGGTCTGCGGTGACTGCCGCGTGAAGAGGTCCTGCCGGCCCCGCGCCTGGCCGAGGTCGGACAGATACCATGCCGCGGTCGCCCCAACGGTCTTTGGCCTGCGGGCGAATTGCCGGAGGGTCATCATCTGATCCATCCTCCAGACGCGGGTGCCTCGGCGGGGCGCCAGCACCCACAGCCTCGCGCACCCCAGGAGATACCTGAGTGGACACCCCAGGGGACACCCGAGGAAACACCAGCGTCGACACGCGAGCAAGATTGAACCGAACTGGCGCTGATTGCCACACCTGGCCCATGTCGGCGCGCGATGGGGGGCACACGTCCAGGCACGGCGGCTGAAGATCGCGGGCGGCCGCCAAAGATCGCCTGCAAGCGCGTCCAGCGGGCCGCTGGAGAGCTGTCCTTGCCAACCGCAGACCGAGGACGCCGTTGCGGTTGTCGGGCGTGTACGCGCACCCATGCGCCGAACGACACGTCCTCCACTTCAATGTGACCGCCGATCACACCGCGGAGTGGACTGCCCAGCAAGTCGTCGATGCGTTCCCGAGATCGGCGGGCTTCACCATCACT
>VGIY01000235.1 GCA_016867695.1 Candidatus Eiseniibacteriota bacterium
TCGCGCCGCGCGTCGGCGCAGATGTGGCAGGGCTGGCTCTCGGCGACGTTGCCGCACTCGCGGCAGGTCTCGACCTGGGTGGCGACGAGGGTGATCGCCTCGGCCAGCGCCAGGGCCTCGGGCCGGGGCACGCGCAGCAGGTGGAAGGCGAGCCTCTGGGCGGTCTTGCCGCCGATGCCCGGCAGGCGGGACAGCTCGCGCACGACCGACTCGAGATGGCGGGAGCTGTACTGCATGGTCTCCTCAGACGCCCGGCATCCCCGGCAGGCCGAGCCCCCCCGCGACCCGCGACATCTCGGCGCGGGTCATCTCCTCGACGCGCTGGCGAGCCTCGTTCACCGCCGCGACGACGAGGTCCTCGAGCATCTCGACGTCGCCCGGGTCGACGACCTGCGGGTCGATGCGGATCGAGAGGACCTCGTTGCGGCCGTTGACGGCGACCTTGACCATGCCGCCGCCGGCTGTCGCCTCGAGCGTCCGGGCGGCCAGTTGCTCCTGCAGCTCGGCCATGCGCGCCTGGGTCTGCTGGAGCTGCCTCATCATCTTGTTCAGGTCCATGGGCCTCCCCTGCGCCGCGCCGGCCGCGGCCCGCGCCCTCGTCCGCCCTCCGCCGCCGCCTCGCCAGCCTCCGCCGCGCTCCCTGGCGATGCGCGCCGTCGACGCTCAGCGGGACGGCCCGATGATGTCGCCGTCGAGCAGCTCGGCGATCCGGCGGACCCGCGCCCGCCCGTCGACCGCGTCCTCGGCGACCGGCGGGGACTCGCGCACTGCCCCGGCTCCGGCGGCGCTTCCGGGGGGCGCCGCTGCCGCGGGCGGGAGCGCGGGCTCCGCCGGCGCCACGGCGGCATCGGCGCCCGCCGCCGCGCCCGCCCGGGGCCCGCGGACGAGCCGCAGCCCCAGCGCCTGATGATAGGACTCCTCGATCAGCCGCAGGATCAGGCGCCGGTTGGCCGGCTTCTCGATCTGCTCGCTCTTGAAGCCGTTGGTGTCGTCGAGGGCGACGAGGAGGCGCCCCTGCTCGATGCACATCGGTCGGCTGGAGTGCAGGCAGGAGCCGAGGAACGCCCGTTCCCTGCGCAGGCGCTCGACGACCTGCCCCCAGGTGCGCAGCAGTTCGTCCGCCTCGGGGGTCCCGAGCGGTACGACGGTGATGCCGGAAGCGGCCGAGCCCTCGCCCGCCCCCTGCTCGCCCGGGATCGCCGGGGGCGCGGCCAGCGCCGTGCCTCCCCCGCCCGGACCCTGCGCCCGCCCGCTCGCGGGGCGCGCGCGCGGCCCGGCCGGCGCTCCGGGCGCGCGGGCCGGAGTCTCGCTGCCGGGCGCCGCGGCGCTCGCCCCCCCCGCGGGGGCCGAGCGCAGGTGCGCCAGCAGCGTCGCCAGGTCGACGGCCCGCGGCAGCGCGGCCATCTCGGCCAACGCCAGCTCGAGGTGCACGCGGCCGTGACCGCTGCGGCGCATGGCGGCGGCGGCGTCGAGCAGCAGCCGCAGCCAGCGCAGCGCATCGCCCGGGCGGACCGCGGAGGCCTGCTCCGCCAGGAGGGCGCGCTCCTCGCCGGTCGACTCGACCGCCTCCCCGAGTTCGGGATCGAGCGACAACAGCATCAGGTTGCGGAAGTGGGCCACCAGCTCGTCGGTCAGCTCCTGGAGGTTCAACCCCTCGCGGTGGGCGCGCTGGATCAGGCGCAGCGCCTGCGCCCCGTCGCCCGCGGTCACCGCGGCGGAGATCTCCAGGCAGAGCGCGCCTCCGGCCAGACCGATGAGCGCCTGGATGTCGGCGGCCCGGAACGGCCCGGCGCCCGTGGCCGCCACCTGATCGAGGAGCGTCAGGCTGTCGCGCACGCTCCCGTCGGCCTTGCGGGCCAGCAGCGCCAGCGCCTCGTCGTCGATCGCCAGGCTCTCTTCGGCGGCGATGCGGCGCAGGTGCCCGCCGAGGTCCTCGACCGTCAGGCGCCCGAAGTCGTGGCGCTGGCAGCGCGAGAGGATCGTCGCCGGCACCTTCAGCGGCTCGGTCGTCGCCAGGACGAAGTAGACGTGCGGCGGGGGCTCCTCGAGCGTCTTCAGCAGCGCGTTGAAGGCGTCGGTGGTGAGCATGTGGACTTCGTCGATGATGTAGACCTTGGCGCGGACGCTCGCGGGGGCGTACTTGACGCTGTCGCGCAGCTGGCGCACGTCGTCGATGCCGCGGTTGCTGGCCCCGTCGATCTCGAGCACGTCGAGGCAGTGTCCCTCGGTGATCGCGCGGCAGGCGGCGCAGGCGTTGCAGGGCTCCGCCGCCGGCCCCTGCTCGCAGTTGAGCGCCTTGGCCAGGATGCGCGCCAGCGAGGTCTTGCCCACGCCGCGCGGTCCGGCGAAGAGGTAGGCGTGGCTGAGGCGGTCGCTCGTCAGGGCGTTGCGCAGCGTGAGCGACACGTGCCTCTGGCCGAGGACATCGTCGAAGCGCTGGGGGCGCCACTTGCGCGCCAGCACGAGGTAGCTCATCCCGGCGTCCCTTCCGGATCGGGCCCTGGCATCACGCGCCCCTCGAGGGAGGGGATGGAACCGCGCACCCTTCCTCGGTCGCCTAGCCCTCCCCCCTCGACCGACTGGTGGCTCAGGCCAGGTGGTTCTGCGGCGCCCGGCAGTGACCGCTTACCGCTGCTACCTTCCGGTCCTGACGGGGTTCACAGGCCGCCGTCGCGCAGGCCCTGGCCTTCAACGCTCCGGGCCGGTGATGTGAGAAGGCGTCGGGATCTCAAAAGGGAATTCAGCCCCGCTATAGCGGATTGCGGGTTACAGGGCACCGCTGACTCCCCGCCTAGCACGGTTCCACACCCTTCCGTCCCCGAGGGACTGTGGAGATGAGCGGAATCGAACCGCCGACCTCCTCGTTGCGAACGAGGCGCTCTCCCAGCTGAGCTACATCCCCCCATGCGCCGGCGCGCATCCGGCGAGCGTTCACGGCCGCGAGCGCGGCCCGCGGCGGAGAGACCGGGATTCGAACCCGGGAGGGGCTTTAGACCCCTACACGCTCTCCAGGCGTGCTCCTTCGACCACTCGGACATCTCTCCGACTCACCCGTCGTCCGCAGGCGGCGGAAGCGCGCCGCCGGCCCGCTCCCGCGCGCCGCGCCGGACCGAGCGGAAGAAGCCGCGCAGCAGGTCGGCCGAGGCATCCGCCAGGACGCCGGATACAACCTGGAGAGTATGGTTCAGCCCCGCCGGGCGAGTCAAGTCCAGGCGCGAGCCGCAGGCACCGAACTTGGGCTCGGCCGCGCCGTAGACGACGCGCGCCACGCGCGCCTGGTAGAAGGCGCCCATGCACATCGCGCAGGGTTCGAGCGTCACGTAGGCGATCGCGCCGCACAGGCGCCAGGAGCCGAGTGCCTGCGCCGCGGCGGAGAGGGCGAGGATCTCGGCATGCGCGGTCGGATCCTGCAGGCGCTCGACCTGGTTGCGCCCCCGCCCCACGGCGCGACCGTCCAGGACCACCAGGCATCCGACCGGGACATCGCCCTCGAGTCCGGCGAGACGGGCCTCCTCGAGGGCGAGGCGCATCCAGTGCTCGTCGCCCGGAAATCCCTGGAAGAGCAGCCCGCCCGAGTCGCCCTGCGGCGGGCCCGACGGGACGGGGGGGCTCACCGGGGCGGTTCGAGCGCGCGGGCCAGGGCCCCGGCCACGACGCGCCCCACGGCCTCGAAGCCGACGGCGGCAGGCCCCGCATCGCCCGAGTGCGCCCCGGGCGCCCGCCGTTCGATCTCCCGCGCGCGCGCCGTGTTCTGCTCGGAGCCGACCAGGTCGTCCTTCAGCAGGGCGGTCGACGACATCGTCTCCGCCGCGTCGGCCCGCCAGATCCGCCGCCCCGAGACGGTCGAGTAGAGCGACAGGCTGGCGCTGACGCGCGTGTTCGCGGCCAGGCCCTCGCCCCCCGAAGCGGCATCCTGCGACCACTCGTCCACCAGCGCCAGGAAGACGCCCTCCGCGCCGATCATGCCGCCGAGCTTCATCAGTTCGAACTTGTCCACCTTCTTGTCGTTGCGCCAGTAGGCAAGCACGGCGGCGAGCGTCTCGCGCCCGCCGGCGGCGGCGACGCGCCGCTCGACCTCGTCGCGGGGCAGGATCGCAAAGGGCGCCCGCGCTGCCATCAGGTGCTCCTCGATCAGTGCCTCCATCGCCCGCTGCGCCGACTCGCCCGCGGCCGATCCGCGCGCCACGCCCAGGAAGGCGACCGCGCCCAGGCTGTCGGGGTGGTAGGCGGGAGACAGGGTCACCTGGGCCACGCCCCGTTTGGGGCCCGCCTGGCAGCCGAGGAGGAGGCCGAGAAGAGACCAGCCGATCAGAAGAGGGATCGCGCGCATGCCGCCACCTCCGCCTCGCCGATGAGTCGGCGCGTCCGGGCGAGGCGCCCGGCGCGCCCGCCGCCTGCCGCTCGAGGGGGGAACTGTGCGCCCAGGAGGATTTGAACCCCCAACCTTCTGATCCGTAGTCAGACGCTCTATCCAGTTGAGCTATGGGCGCAGCAAGCCGCGGAGAGGGCGAGATTCGAACTCGCGGTAGGCCTTTTGAGCCCACAACACATTAGCAATGTGCCGCCTTCGACCACTCGGCCACCTCTCCTGCATCACGGCGCGAGCCGTGCCGGAACACGCTAGGCGAGAAGCGCCCGACTGTCAACCCCTCGGCGCGCGGCAGTTCTCG
>VGIY01000236.1 GCA_016867695.1 Candidatus Eiseniibacteriota bacterium
CGCGCCGAGATCGCCTCGCGAGTGGCCGCCATGCTGGAGCGGATCGAGCTCGCCCCGCTGGCGCGGCGGCGCAGCGACGAGCTCTCCGGGGGCGAACGCAAGCGCCTGGCGCTGGGGCGCGCCCTGATCGGCAAGCCCGAGGCGCTGCTCCTGGACGAGCCCGACGCGCACCTCGATCGGCGCTCCCGGAGCGTGATCGAGGGCCTTCTCTCGACCTCGCCGGCGGCGCTGCTCTTCGCCACGCACGACCTGCGCTTCGCCCACCGCCTCGCCCGGGAGGTGCTGCATCTGCGCGCCGGCCGCCTCGTGCCGGGAACGCCGGAGAACGTCCTCTCGGGACGCGCGGTGGAGCCTTCGGGGACGTCAGCCGGCGCGCGGATCCGGACGAGCGGCGGGTTGACGATCCGGGTGGGGCATCCGCCCGAACCGGGAGAGGCGCGCGTGACCATCGACCCGCGCAGCCTGGTGGTCTCCCGGGAGGCGTTCGACTCGAGCATGCAGAACCAGTTCCCCGGGCGGATCGCGGCGGCCCACGAGGAGAACGGCAACGTCTGGCTGGAGATCGCCCTTGCGGGGGAAGTCCTGACGGCGATCGTCAGCCGCGGCTCGTACGAGCGCCTGGGGCTGAACCTCGGCCTGCCGGTCGTCGTGTCGTTCAAGGCCAACGCGGTGGAGATCCTCTGAGCGGAGCCGCCGGCAAGGGCGGGAACAACGGGGGCCGGGCATGGACGACACGAGCACATCCGCGCCTCTCGGTTTCGCCGAGGCCGTGCAGACGGTCCTGCGGCGCAGCGGCCCCGGAAGCCGGATCGTCGAGCTGGACATCGCCCGCGCCGCGGGCTTCGCGCCGGCGGAGGAGGTCTTCGCCGATGTCGACCTTCCCCCGTTCGATCGGGCGGCGATGGACGGCTTCGCCTACCGGCACGCGGATCTGGCGCGGGGGCCACGCCTGCGCCTCGCCGGCCGGGTCGCCGCCGGCGAGACGCCCGCGCCGCGCCTCGCGCCGGGCGAGTGCGTGAAGATCATGACCGGCGCGGTCGTGCCCGAGGACGCCGACACCGTCATCCCGGTCGAGGACACGACCGGCTACCAGCCGCGCGACGGCTTCGTCGCCTTCCATCGCCCCCCGCCGCGGGGCGCGAACATCGCCCCGCGAGGCGAGGACCTGCGCGCGGGGGCGGCGGTCCTGCGGCCCGGCGCGCTGCTCACCGCGCAGGACATCGGCCTGCTGGCCGCCGTCGGCCGCCGCCGCGTGCGCGTCCACGACGGGCCGCGGATCGCCTTCGCCGCCACCGGCAGCGAGCTGCGCGAGCCGGGCGACCCGCTGCCCGCGGGCTGCATCCGCAACTCGAACGCCTACGCGCTCTGGGCCCAGGTCCTGGCCGCGCGGGGGCACGCCGAGTACCTGGGCCTGCTCCCCGACGAGCCCGACGCGCTGCGCGCGGCGCTCGCCCGCGGGCTGGCCGCCGACATCCTCGTCGTCTCCGGGGGCATCTCGATGGGCGAGCTCGATCTCGTCCCCGGCGCGCTGGAGGAACTCGGCGTGAAGATCGTCTTCCGCTGGGTGCGCGTGCGCCCCGGCCGCCCGACGCTCTTCGGCGTTCGAGAGCGCGAGGCGGCCGCAGGACCCGGCGCGTCCGCGCGCACGCTCGTCTTCGGGCTACCGGGGAACCCGCTCTCGACGCTCTTCGGCTTCGACCAGTACGTCCTGCCGGCGGCGCGCGTTTTCCGCCGCCATCCGCGGCCGGCGGCCCCGATCCTCGAGGGGCGCCTGGACGCGGGCGTGCGCAAGAAGCCGGGGAACACGGCCCTGATCGCCTGCCGCAGCGAGTGGGCGGGGAGCGGATTCGTGCTCAGCCCGCTCGTCACCCACGGGTCGGCGGACATCGCCGGCGTCCGCGGCGCCGACGCGATCGCGATCATCCCGGAGGAGGCCGAGTCCCCCGGGGCGGGAACGCGGGTCCCCTTCCGCCGCCTCCATCAACCCTAGGCCGCACCGGAGCGGAGACGATGGCCGAGCCCGAGACCTCCAGCCTCAACGCGGCGCCTGCCCAAGCCGGCGGGCCGGCCGCGGCGGGCGGCGAGCTGCGGGACGCCGCGGGGAGGCGCATCCGCTACCTGCGCGTCTCGCTCACCGACCGCTGCAACTTCCGCTGCCTCTACTGCATGCCCCCCGAGGGCGTGGTCAAGCTGCCCCACGAGGCGATGCTGCGGCTCGAGGAGCTCGCCCGCGTCGTCGGCGTGATCGTCGAGGACCTGGGCGTCTCCAAGGTGCGCGTCACCGGGGGCGAGCCGCTGGTGCGCCGCGGCGCGCTCGACTTCCTCCGCGCGCTCGGCGCCCTTCCCGGCATCGCCGATCTCGCCCTGACCACGAACGGCTACCTGCTCGCCGGGCTGGCGGACGAGGCGCGCCGCGCCGGCGTGCAGCGCGTGAACATCAGCCTGGACACGCTGCGCCCCGAGCGCTTCCGGCGCTACACCGGCGTGGACGGACTCGCGCGCGTGCTGCGCGGCATCGACGCCGCCACCGCCGCCGGCTTCGCCCCGATCAAACTCAACACGGTCGTCTTCCGGGACAACCTCGACGAGGCGGCGGAGCTGCTGCGCTTCGCCCTCGCCCGCGGTCTCGAGATCCGCTTCATTGAGCTGATGCCGAGCCAGCGCGCTCTCGACGACCAGTTCGTCTCCGCCGAGGAGCTGCGCCGCGCGCTGGCGGAGGAGTTCGCGTTGACGCCCGCGGGCGCCGAGGGAGCGGGCGGGCAGAGCGGCAGCGCGCGTCTCTACCGCCTGGACGGCGGCGGGGTCTGCGGGTTCATCGCTCCGGTCACCGAGCCCTTCTGCGCCTCCTGCGACCGCCTGAGGCTGCGCGGAGACGGCCGGCTCGTCCCCTGTCTCTCCAGCGACGAGGGCTTCGACGTCCGGCCCTTCGCGCGGCCCGACTTCCGCCGGCGGGAGCTGATCGACTACATTCGCGCGGCGGTGGGGCGCAGCAAGGGCTGCGCGCCGGGCCGGCGACACATCCGGGCGATGTACCGGATCGGAGGGTAGGAGGGAACGATGGGCGCCTTCACGCATCTCGACGAGCGGGGCCGCGTGCGCATGGTCGATGTCGGCCGCAAGCGGGCCACGGCGCGCGAGGCGGTCGCCGCGGGCTCGATCCGCATGTCCCGCGCGGCGCTCGACCTCCTGCGCGGCGGCGAGATCGCCAAGGGCAACGTGCTCGCGGTGGCGAAGACGGCGGCGATCCTCGCCGCCAAACGCACCGCCGAGCTGATCCCGCTCTGCCATCCCCTCCTGCCGGCCCACATCGAGGTCGACTTCACCTTGAAGCGGACGAGGATCGAGATCGCCGCCGCCGTCCGGCTGACGGGCCGCACCGGCGCCGAGATGGAGGCGCTCACCGCCGTCGCCGTGGCGGCGCTGACGATCTACGACATGTGCAAGGCGGTGGATCGAGCGATGGTGATCGGCGAGATCCGCCTGCTGGAGAAGTCGGGCGGCCGATCGGGCCGCTACCGGAGGGAAGGAGAGGCGTCGCATGAGCCAGGTCGTCGCCGTCTGCGTGAGCGAGACTCGGGGAGTCGCCAAGACCGCCGTCGCGGAGATCGATCTGCTCGTTGAGCGGGGCGTGCGCGGCGACGCCCACGCCGGCGACGGGCACCGCCAGGTGAGCCTGCTGGCCGACGAGTCGGCCGAGCGGATGCGCGCCCGCGGCGTGCCGGTGGGCCCCGGCGCCTTCGGCGAGAACATCCTCACCCGGGGCATCGCCGTGCACGCCCTGCCCGTCGGCGCGCGGCTGCGGATCGGCGCCGCGATCCTCCTCGAGGTCACGCAGATCGGCAAGGTCTGCCACGATCCCTGCGCGATCTACGCCGCCGTGGGCGAGTGCATCATGCCCACCGAGGGGATCTTCGCCCGTGTGCTGCGGGGCGGGCGAGTGCGCCCCGGCGATCCGATCGAGCGGTTGGATGAGGGACGCGGCGGCGAGGGGCCGGCGCGGGCGGCGGCGGACGCGGCCACCCCGGCCGGCGCGGAGACGGCTGCGGCGGCGACGGCGACGCCCCCCGCTACGGCGCATGCGTCAGCGGCGGCAACCGCGCCGTCTGCCGCACCGGCCACCGCCCCGGCGGCCCGCTGCTATCGCGCCGCGCTCGTCGTCCTCAGCGACTCGCGCGCCGCGGGCTCCCGCCCCGACGGCGTCGTCCCCGCCTGCGGCGAGCGCCTCGTGGGCACGCCCTTCGAGCTCGCCGACGCGCGGATCATCCCCGACGACGAGGCGGGCATCGTCGCCGCGCTGCGCGAGCTCTCCGCCCGCGGCGACATCGACCTCGTCCTCACCGCGGGCGGCACCGGCCTCGCGCCACGCGACCGCACGCCGGAGGCGACGCGGGCGGTGATCGAGCGCGAGGCGCCGGGGATCGCCGAACTGCTCCGCCGCGACGGGCTCGCCCGCACGCCCCGCGCGGCGCTGACCCGCGGGATCGCCGGCACGGCGGGCGCCACGCTGATCGTCAACCTCCCCGGGAGTCCCCGGGCGGTCCGGGAGGGTCTCGAGACGCTGTTGCCGATCCTGCCCCACGCCCTGGACACGATGCTCGGCCGCGCGGGCGAGTGCGCCCGGGAGGATCGGGCGCCGGGCGCCCCGTCCGGGGAGCCCGCGCGGACAT
>VGIY01000237.1 GCA_016867695.1 Candidatus Eiseniibacteriota bacterium
GACTCGTAGGCGAAGAGCTGCACGGCCACGGTGGTCAGGAAGGGCATCAGGATCTCGTCCGCCTCGGGCAGCGCCAGGACCATGTCGGCGTGCTCGCTCAGCGCGCCCGGGTCGCCCGAGGTGATGGCCAGGACGTGCCCGCGCCGCGCGCGGACCTCCTGGAGGTTCGTGAACATGCGCGTGTACATCGAGTCGCGCGGGATCAGGCAGACGGAGGCGAACTTCTCGTCGATCAGCGCGATCGGCCCGTGCTTCATCTCGGCCGCCGAGTAGCCCTCGGCGTGGGCGTAGGCGATCTCCTTCAGCTTGAGCGCCCCCTCCATGGCCACGGGATAGGCGTAGCCGCGGCCGAGGAAGTAGAAGTTGTCGGCGCCGGCGAAGAAGCGCGCCGCGCGCCGGAACTCCGCGCGCATGGCCAACACCCGGCGGATCTTGTCGGGCAGCTGCTCGACCTCCTCGATCAGCTGGCGGCCGCGCGCCAGCGAGAGGTCGCGCATCCGGCCGATCAGGAGGGCGAAGAGGAAGAGGGCCATCATCGTGTTGAGCATCGTCTTGGTCGAGGCGACGGCGTATTCAAACCCGGCGTGGATGTAGATGCCGGCGCCCGCCTCGCGGGCGATCGTCCCGGCGACGCGGTTGACGATGCCGAGGACCTTGCCCCCCTTGCGCTTGACCTCTCGCAGCGCCAGGATCGTGTCGGCCGTTTCGCCCGACTGGGAGAGCGCGAAGAAGAGCATGTTCCGGCGCACGATCGGGTTGCTGTAGCGGTACTCGGGGGCGTATTCGGCGGTCGTCTCGATGCGGGCCAGGTCGGAGATCATCCGCGCGCCGACGCAGCCGGCCATGTAGGAAGTGCCGCAGCCGAGCAGACGGATGCGGTCGATCTCGAGGAAGTCGCGCGGCTCCATGTTCAGGCCGCTCAGGCGCGCGGTGCCGAACTCGCGCTGGATGCGCCCGCGGAAGCAGTCCTCGAGCGCGTCGGGCTGCTCCATGATCTCCTTGAGCATGAAGTGCGGATGCCCGGCCTTGTCGGCGATCGTCGGCGGCAGGTCGAGCAGGTCCCAGTCGGTCGGCCCGCGGGCGGCGCCCGAGGCGCGCATGACCTTGTGCTCGCGCCCGTTCAGGACGGCGATGTCGCCGTCTTCGAGGTGCACGACCTGCTCCGCCCGCCCGGCCATGGCCAGGGGATCGGAGGCGACGAAGGTGCCTTCGTCGCCCAGGCCGATGATGAGCGGCGATCCCTGCCGGGCGGCGACCACCTTGCCCGGGTCGCTCGCGGCCATGACCGCGATCCCGTAGGTGCCCTCGACCTCGCGCAGCGCCGCAACGACGGCCTCCTCGAGCTTGCCGTTGAGGTGCTCGGAGACCAGGTGGGCGAGGACCTCCGTGTCGGTGTCGGAAACGAAGCGGTGGCCGCGGGCCTCGAGGACGCGCTTGAGCTCGCGGTAGTTGTCGATCACCCCGTTGTGCACGACGGCTACGGCGCCCCGCTGGTCGGTGTGGGGGTGCGCATTGACGTCGGTGGGCGCGCCGTGGGTCGCCCAGCGGGTGTGGGCGATGCCGGCGCGCAGGCGGATCTGCTTGGGCAGCTTGTCCCAGAGGTCGCCCACCTTGCCCGCCTGCTTGCGGATACGGATCTTGGACTGCTGCTGCCAGGCGATGCCGGCCGAGTCGTAGCCGCGGTACTCGAGCCGCTTCAGCCCCTCCATCAGCAGATCCGCGGAGACCCTGCGCTCGCCCGAGAAGCCGACGATCCCGCACATGTCCACACTCCCGATCGTTCAGCCGTAGAGAATCCGCCTCAGTTGCCGCTCGCTCTGCTCCGGAGGGCGTACCAGGATGCGGCGCGCCTCTTCGCGCAGCCGCGGAAAGATCTCCCGATTGCGCAGACCCTGGCGGCGAAGCTCCTCATGCCGGCGCCTGGCCCAGGCGCCGAGGTCCTCGCGATGCCAGGCCAGGACCTCCTCCAGGATCTTGCGCGCCAGGGGCTCATCCAGCCCGGTGACGGCGCGCAGGTGAGCGATGAGATCCGACTCGGCCGCCATCTCAGCCTCGGGAAGAGCCGGGGCCGCCATGCCCGTCCGCCCGCCGCTCCCGCGTTCGCCGCGGCGCCTTCTGGGGTCCCTCCGCCCGCGGCCCCGCTTTCGTCGACGGGCAGGCAGATCACCGGAATCTTCGGCCTCCACGAACCGAACGGCAACATCTATACCCGAAAACGGGCACAATTATGGCTCAAATCGACCGGGAGGAGCCTGGAGTCCTCGGGAGGAGGAGAAGGCCGGAAGGGCTCGCCTCAGCCCCCGGCCCGGGGGGCCTGGCTCCTCAACACCAGCGCCAGCATGCCGCCGAAGCTCGTCGTGAGGACCTGGATCAGCGGGGCGATGACGACGGCGAAGAACTGCAGCCGCACGAGCTCGGAGGAGGCGGGCGGGGGGAGCAAGGGGATCCAGCGCCAGCCGATGGCGGGCCCTCCGGCGGCCTTGAGGACCGCCAGCGCCATGGCCAGCTCCAGCCAGCAGAGGAGCATCGTGATCGCCGCGGTGAACGACGCCCACCAGAGCACGTCGCGCAGAGCGCCGGGGTTGCGCCCGGCCTCGGCGCGGCGCAGCGCGACGACCGCGCCGAGGGGAAAGCCGAGGGCGATGTTGAGGACCGGGATCCCGCGGAAGGCGAAGAGCCCGGCGATGGTGAGCGCCGGGTAGGCGAGGAGGAACGGCAGCGTCGGGACGCCGGCGCGGGAGGGCGGGCTCATGCCCCGGGGGACTCCGCGGCGCGGTTCATCGCCCGCCGCACGCTGCGCTTCAACGCGTAGTAGCCGCCCAGCATGCGCCGGTACTTGTTGATCGTGCGCCGCTGCACGGCGTAGCCGCGCAGGCGCATCTGCTCGGCGAGCTCGTCGTCGGTGAAGGCCCGGCCTTCCCGCTCGCGGTCCATGATGTCGCGCAGGCTCTCCCTCGCCGCCGCCCCCGAGGCGTCGCCGAGGGCCTGCGAGAAGAAGGTCGAGAGGGGAATCGTCCCCTGAGGCGTCTCGGCGTAGCGGCCGTTGATCAACCGGGAGATCGTGCTCTCGTCGCGCTCGACCACCTCGGCGATCTCGCGCTGCGTCAGCGGCCGCAGGAAGCGCATCCCCCGGTCGAGGAAGCGCCACTGGCGGTCCACGATCGCCTGCACGGTGCGCTGGAGCAGGCTGCGCCGGTCGTCGATCACCTGGCGCAGCCAGCGGGCCTGATTGACCTTGTGCTTGAGGAACTGCCGCTCCTCGGGCTTGAGCAGGTCGCGGCGCCGGGCCATGTCGATGATCCGCGGATTGAGCCGCAGTTGGACGACCGCGCCGCTGTTGTAGCGCACCTCGTACCTGCCCGGGCCATGGATCTCCGGGTGGGCGGGCACGATCAGCACCTCGGGGCGCACGGTGCTGGCGTCGAAGGTGTCCTCGTTCACGCCCGTGGTGGGCACGAAGTAGAGGCGGGAGAGCTGCTCGAAGACGAAGCTGGGCTCCACCTTGTGCTTGGCGCAGAGCCGCGTCAGCTCCCGCTCCCTGCCCGCGCTGAGGAGCTGGTAGCCGCGGACGAGCAGCTCCGACCACTTCTCCAGCCCGCGGCGGCGAAGTTGCAGGGTGATCGACTCCTCGGTGCTCTCGGCGCAGACGCCGGGGGGCTCGAGCGTGTCCTTGAGGTGCGCGAGCACGCGCGCCACCTGCTCCTCGGCGACCGGCTGCTCGGCGTAGGCGGCGATGTCGCGCGCGAGCTCGGCCAGCGGGCGGACCAGGAAGCCGCGGCTGTCGAGATCCTGGACGAGGAACTCGCCGATCTTCTCGTCCAGGCCGGAGAGGCCGAGATGGACCTGCTGGAGCAGATCCTGCTGCAGCGTGGTCGTCGGCGTCAGGCGCAGCAGCGGGTCGGTCCAGTCCTCCTCGCGGCCCTGTCCGCCTCCGGCCCAGGCCCCGGGGCTCTCGCCCGGCGCGTCGGCCAGCTCGGCGATCTGGCGCATGACCCGCTCGTCCCACTCCGCGCCGGCGTCCTCCTTGCTGGGAGCCTTCTCGACGTCGGCGCCGGAGATCTCCGCGGGGTTCTCGACCTCGAGAACCGGGTTCTCCTCGGCGAGGCGCTCCATCTCCTGGTTGAAGTCGAGGATCGGCAGGGCGAGGAGGTTCATCGTCATGACCATCTGGGGGCTCAAGCGCAGCTCGGTGCGCAGCTGCAGCGACTGCCCCAGCGATGGTCTCATCGGGTTCTCGCCCATGGTCCTCGGTTCCCGGCGGCCGTCCGGCCGATGCGTGCGCCTCCGCCCCTACTCCGAGGGATCGGCGCCCGCTCGTTCCCGCTTGAGACGGCGCGCCCGTCTGGCGCAACCGCCCCATCCGCGCCTGCGGACACGCCCACGCTAGCGCCTCGGGGGCGCCCATTCAAGCTGCGGCGGCAGGCGCTGCCCGGCCAGCCTGGCCCGGCGCGGGCGGAAGCCGTCCCGCCGGCCATCCCGGCTCCATTCCGGGCCTCCTGCTCATCTGCCCGCCTGCTGCCCGTCCTGCCTGCTCCTCATCCCGCCTGCTCATCTGCCCGCCTGCTCCTCATCCGTCCCGCTCTTGCGGGCACGCGCGCCTCTTCCCTCTGGCATCCGCCCCCGCCGGGCGATAGAGTGGCGCCGCTCTTTCACGCCCGCGCCA
>VGIY01000238.1 GCA_016867695.1 Candidatus Eiseniibacteriota bacterium
CGGGCGCGACCGCCAGCGCGGGCCGGTCGCCTGGCCGGGCGCGGCCGCCGGCGCGGGCCGGTCGCGCTACCGCGACTTCCCCTCGGCGAAGACCAGCATGGTCGACGACGCGCGCGCGATGACCCTGCCGTCCTGATCGACCACCCGGCCCTCGACGTAGGCCGTTCTGCGCGTGCGGTGAACGACCCGCGCGCGGGCCTCGAGCCGGCCACCGCCGCACGACGCCAGGAAGTTCACCTTCATCTCGAGCGTGGCCGCAGAGAGCGTCTCCCCAGACTCAGGCATGAAGAAGGCGCGCGCCATGGCGGTGTCCAGCAGGCTGCACAGCACCCCGCCGTGCACGATGCCCCCGATGTTCAGATGGCGGGGCCCCATATTCAGGGCGACGGCGTACTCGTCGTCGAAGAAGCCGAGAGGCTCGATGCCCAGGTCGGCGACGTGGTGCGCGCCTCCCTCGCCGCCGGCCGGCTCTTGGCCGTCGTCACAACCGCCCCGGCTCACGGCTCGCATCTCTCGAGCACCATGGCGATGCCCTGGCCCACTCCGATGCACATCGAGCACAGGGCGCGGCGCTTGCCGGCGCGCCGGAGCTGGCGCACAGCCGTCACGAGCAGGCGGGCGCCGCTCATGCCCAATGGATGCCCCAGGGCGATCGCACCGCCCAGGGGGTTGATGCGCGGATCGTCGTCGTCCAGGCCCAGCTCGCGCGTGCAGGTCAACGCCTGGGCCGCGAAGGCCTCGTTCAGCTCGATGATGTCCATCTGCTCCAGCGTCAGACCCAGGCGCTCCAGCAGCTTGCGGGTGGCCGGCACCGGCCCGAGGCCCATGACTCGCGGCGGCACCCCCGCCACGGCGCACCCCAGGATGCGGGCCAGCGGCCGCAGGCCGTTGCGCTCGACCGCTTCAGGCGAGGCGACCAACAGCGCCGCCGCCCCGTCATTGATGCCCGAGGAGTTGCCGGCCGTGACGGTTCCCGGCGTCGCAAACAGCGGCTTGAGGGCCGCGAGCTTCTCGAGGGATGTCGAGCGCGGATGCTCATCGCGGTCGACGACGACGGGATCCCCCTTCGCGGGGGTGATCGTCACCGGCACGATCTCCTCGGCCAGGCTGCCGTCGGCCTGGGCCGCGGCGGCCTTCGTCTGGCTCCAGAAGGCGAATCGGTCCTGATCGGCGCGCGCAATGGCGTACTCGGCGGCGAGGTTCTCGGCGGTGACCGGCATGGGATCGACGCCGTACATCGCCCGCATCCTGGGATTGACGAAGCGCCAGCCCATGGTCGTGTCCTGCAGCTCGGCCGTGCGCGCGAAGGCCGAATCGGCCTTGCCCATCACGAAGGGCGCGCGCGACATGCTCTCGACGCCGCCGGCCAGGACCAGGTCGGCCTCGCCGGCGGCGATCCCCCGGGCGGCATAGGCGACGGCTTCCATGCCCGAGCCGCAGAGCCGGTTGATGGTCACGCCGGGAATCGCCGGATCGATGCCCGCGAGCAGCAGCGCCATGCGGGCGACGTTGCGGTTGTCCTCTCCGGCCTGGTTCGCGCAACCCAGCACGACGTCCGAAATGCCCCCGGGATCCAGGCTTCGGTTGCGCCGCAGGAGCGCCTCCAGCGGAACCGCGGCCAGGTCGTCGCAGCGCACCGCCGCCAGGGACTTGCCGTAGCTGCCGACGGCCGTGCGCACCGCATCGCAGATGTAGACGCCTTCCATGGTCGGTTCTCCGTTCACACAGGAGACGCCGCGCCCCGCAGGTCGGGCTTGATGGCCCGGAACACCTCGAGCAGGGTCTCGCTGAGTCGATCGATCTCGCGCTGCGTCATCGGGGTCGACAGCGCGCCGGTGGCCGTGTTGATCAGCATGATGCCCCGCTCATAGGCCTGGTCCACCAGCTTTCTGGTCCAGGCGCCACGCCGCTCATCGGGCAGGGTCTGCCGGTAGGCGACGGGCTCTTCGCCCAGGCCCAGGTGGATGCGGAACAGCGAGCCGGCGCCGCTGATCGCGGCCGGGATGCCGGCCACATCGACTGCTTCACGCAGCTGCCTTCTGGCGCTTTGGGCCAGCGCGTTCAGCCGCTCCACCGCGTCGGGGTCGAACAGCTCCATGGCGACCAGACCCGCCGTCATGGTCATCGGATTGGCCGAAAAGGTCCCCGAGTGGGGCAACGCGACGGCGTCGGCGGAGGGGTCCAGCAGCCGCATGACCTCATCCCTTCCGGCCAGCGCGCCGACGGGGAGACCGCCTCCGATGATCTTGCCCAGCGCCGTCAGATCCGGCTTGACCGGATACAACTGCTGCGCGCCGCCGTAGGCGCTGCGGAAGGTGATGACCTCATCGAACGCCAGCAGAGCGCCGTTGCGCCTGGTCCAGTCGTGAATGGCCTGCAGATAGGCCGGATCGACCGGAAAGAGCCCGATGCGGTGCGGCAGTGGGTCCAGGATGACGCAGGCGATCCTGTCGGCATGGCGATCCAGCAGCGCGAGGGTGCGCTCGAGATCGTTGAATGGGAACACGACGACGTCGTTCAGGGCGCCCGGCGGCGTGCCCTTGGCCACGGGGACGCGGTTCGGCTGGTCGAGGTCGCCCCAGTTGGACGGGCCGGCCGTCTGGCTGACCTCGGCGTAGTCGTAGGTGCCGTGGTAGGCGCCCTCGGCCTTGGCGATCATGGGCCGCCCCGTGTAGGCGCGGGCGGCCTTGATCATGACCATCACGGCCTCGGTGCCGGAGTTGGCGAACCGGATCTTGTCGGCGCTCTCGAGGCGCCCGCAGAGGTGCTGGGCGAAGCGGACTTCCACCTCCGTCGCCATCGTGAAGGCAGTCCCGCGAGCCAGCTGCCTGCTCAGCGCCTCGACGACGGCGGGATGGGCGTGACCGTGGATCAGGGAGCACATGTTGTTGGCGAAATCGAGGCGCGTGACACCATCGATGTCCGTCACATGGCAGCCTTGGGCCCGGTCAACATAGTGGGGCCGGGGCTTGCGGTACAACGTGTTGCGGCTGACGCCCCCCGGCAGCACCTTGACGGCGTCCCGATAGATGCCATCGGCCTTGTTGCCGGCCCCCCCGCTGCGGCAGCCCATGACTCGCTCTCCTTGACGTGGAATGCCGTGAATGGTCAGCGTGTCGGCAGCAGTCTGGTTCCGGTGTGCCGCTGGACCGTCTCGAAGTCGATCCCCGGAGCGAGTTCGCGCACGGCCAGCCCTTGCGGCGCAACGTCGATGACGGCCAAGTTCGTGTAGATGGCGTTCACCACCCTCTTGCCGGTCAACGGATAGGTGCAGCGCTCGACGATCTTGGGCTCCAGGGACTTGGTGGTGTGCTCAGTGATGACCAGGATCCGCTTGGCGCCGAGCACCAGATCCATGGCGCCTCCGACCGCCGGAATGGCTCCGGGCTCGCCCGTCGACCAGTTCGCCAGATCTCCTTCTCTGGAGATCTGCATGGCGCCCAGGACGCAGACGTCGATGTGCCGGCCGCGGATCATCGCGAAGCTGTCGGCGTGGTGGAAGAAGCAGGCTCCGGGTATGGCGCTGACGTACTTCTTGCCGGCATTGATGAGCTCGACGTCTTCCTGGCCGGCCGGCGGAGTCGGCCCCATGCCGAGCAGTCCGTTCTCCGTATGATAGATGAACTCGCGCCCCGGCGGCACGAACTGGGCCACGAGCTCCGGGATACCGATGCCCAGGTTCACGTACGAGCCGTCGGGGATGTCGAGGGCGGCTCGTTCGGCCATCTGCAGACGCGTCCAGCCCGCCGGCTGATCGTTCTCTCGGCTCACGGATAGCTCCTGCCTTCGGCCACGAGCCGCGACTCGTGGGCGGGGTCGGGCACATGCACGACGCGCTTGACGAAGATCCCCGGAGTGACGACGCACTCCGGATCGATGCTCCCCAGCTCGACGATGTCGGCGGCCTGGACGATGGCGATCTCGGCCGCCGCGCACATGATCGGTCCGAAGTTGCGGGCGGTCCTGTTATAGGTGAGGTTGCCGTAGCGATCGGCGCGCTTGCACTTCACCAGCGAGAAGTCGGCCTTGATGGCGTGCTCCAGCACGTAGGTCCGATCGCCGAAGACCCGGGTCTCCTTGCCCTCGGCCAGCGGGGTGTCGACCGAGGTCGGGGTGTAGAAGGCGGGGATGCCGGCGCCCCCGCAACGGATGCGCTCGGCCAGGGTGCCCTGGGGCACGAGTTCCAGCTCGATCCTCCCGGCCCTGTACAGCTCGGGAAACACCATGGAGTTGGCGGTGCGCGGAAAGGAACAGATCATCTTGCGCACCCGCCCCTGGGCGATCAGGGCGGCCAGGCCGACGCGGCCGCTGCCGGTGTTGTTGCTGACGACGGTCAGATCCTTGGCGCCCTGATCGATCAGGGCGTGGATCAACTCGATGGGACTGCCCGCCTCGCCGAAACCCCCGATCATGACGGTGGCGCCGTCGGGGAGGTCGGTCACCGCCGCCGCGGCGGATTCGAACCGCTTGTCGATCATGGCCTCGCTCTGTCGGTGGTGCTCCTTCGCGGAGCGCTCGAGCGCCTTCCTCTCGCGGTCATTCTCTGTGGTCTTCGATGGCCTTGGCAAGAGCGCTTTCGATCTCGCGCTGGTCCTGCCGGAAGAAGAACTCCGGCGTGTCGAACGGCTCCAAGAGGTCGACCGTGTGCTGCTCTTCGT
>VGIY01000239.1 GCA_016867695.1 Candidatus Eiseniibacteriota bacterium
GCCAGCTTCCATGACGGCGTTCTCGAGGTGAAGCTGGCGAAGTCCGAGACGGCGATGGTGCGCCAGATCGAAGTGAAGTAGCCTCCGGCGCGGCGCGGCGCGACGCGGCCCGCGCGGCGCAGCGCGACGCGGCCCGCGCGGCACGGCGCGGCACGGCACGCACAGTGAGGGCGGCGAGGGCCCGGTCCACGGACCGGGCCCTCTTTCGCATGCCGGTCCGGAGTGACCGCCGCGACCCGGAGGTGCTAGACTCCCCCGTCGGCCGCCAGTCCCGGAGGATCGGTGAAGGTTCTCGGATTGACCAAGCCCCTCGTCGGGGTCGTCCACCTCCCGCCGCTGCCGGGGGCCCCGGGCTTCCGCGGCCCCTTCGAGCGGGTGCTCGCGCGGGCGCTGGCCGATGCCCGAGCCTACCTCGAGCAGGGCATGGACGGACTCCTGGTCGAGAACTACGGGGATCTGCCCTTCCACGCCGGCCCGGTGCCCCCCGAGACGATCGCCTCGATGGCGGCGGCGGCGCGCGAGATCCGGGCGCTCGGCCGCTTCCCGCTGGGCGTCAACGTGCTGCGCAACGACGCCGTGGCCGCCCTCGCGGTCGCCGTGGCCGCAGGTGCCGACTTCATTCGCGTGAATGTCCTCGCCGGCACGATGCTCACCGATCAGGGCCTGGTCACGGGCGACGCTGCCGGGCTCATGCGCCGGCGGGCCGACTGGGGGTCGTCGGTCGCGGTCTGGGCCGACCTGCAGGTCAAGCACGCGGTGCCGCTCGCGCCGATCGACCCGGCCGCGGCGGCAGCCGACCTGAAGGAACGCGCGCTGGCCGACGCGTTGATCGTCACCGGACCGCGCACCGGCAGCCCCATCGACGCGGCCGCCTGGAAGCGAGTGCGCCGGGCGGTCCCGCGCGGGACATGGATCGCCGGCAGCGGCATTCGCGCCGATGCGCTGGAAGCCTACTGGGACCTCGCCGACGGCTTCATCGTCGGCAGCTCGCTCCAGCGGGAGGGGCGGGCGGGATCCCCGGTCGTCCCGGCGCGCGTCCGCGAGCTGGTCGCCGCGCGCGCGGCGAGGCTGGCCCGGCGGAGGCGCGCATGAGCGATCCGCGGAACGGGCGCCCCCCGGGCCCCGCCCCCGGAGGCCCGCGAGGCGCCGGAGATCGGCCCATCGGCGAAGGCGAGGGAGGGCCTGAGTTCGAGCTGCTGCCCGACGACTGGGACGAGCAGGCGGACGAGCTCGCCGCGGGATTCCTCTCGGCGGACGAGATTCCCGCGGCCGACCGGGAGCTGCTCGCCCGGTTCTGCCACCTCTGCCTGCGCTATGCTCACGCGGAGGTGCGCATCCAGGGGGAGATCCTCTGCGAGATCCCCGCGCACCTCTCGGTGCTGCGCGGGCTGCGTTCCGGCGACCTTCTGGAGGAGGCCGCGTTCCTGGCCGCGGAGGAGCGGAGAAACCTCGAGCTGCCCGACGGGCCGATCGAGGATCTGACCGAGATCCTCGACGATCGCGGCATCAAGGTGATCGAGTGGCCGGAGGCGCAAGGCCGGCGCCTGGGCGCCTTCCTGTTCCGCCCGCGTACCGGACCCGCTCTTCTCGCGCTCGCTCCCCCCAACTCCGCCGCGGGGCGCTTCATCCTCGCCCACGGATACTGCCACCTGGTCGCCGACGTCGATCCTTACGAGGATCGCTACTGTCCCCACTGCGCGGCGCCGGGCCTCGGGCCCGCGCGCCGCCCCGGGGGGCGATTGCTGACGGGAACCGATCACGATCCCTTCCCTGCGGACGACCTGCCGCTGGCTGAGCTGCGGGCCGACCTGTTCGCCCGGGCGCTGCTGCTGCCCGCCGAGCACTTCGCCGGCGCGCTGCGCGGCTTCGGCATCCGCCCCGGCCGCGGCCTCGATCTGGCGCGCCTGGAGGATGTCGCCTACTACTACGGCGTCGAGGGGCCGGTCGTCCTGAACCGGATGGCCGACCTGCGCCTTCTGCCGATCGCGGAGGTGCTCGCGCTGGCGGCCGAGCAGCAGACCCTCCTCGCGCGGGGGGCGATCGCCGCCCCGGCCGCGGGCGACGGACCCGCCGACGCGCCGCCTCGCGCTCCGCACCTGCCGGCGCGATTCGCCCGCCTCGGCCTCGCCCTCTTCCTGCGCCGCGAGGTCTCGCTCCAGCAGATGGCCACGCTGCTCGGCATCGATCGCGCGGCGGCGCGCGCCTTCGTCGCGGCCAGCGAACTGCAGGTCTCCAGGGCCCCTACGGAAGCGGCGCCGCCCGGGTCAGGGGAGTTGTAGCCCCGCCCGCGGCGATGGTACGCTGCCGCCACGGTGTGGTGTGACGGTCCGCGCGAGGGATGCCCCGGCACGATGGGATTCGGAGAGCGAAAGACCCAGATCCGCAGCCAGATCCTCCGCTTCTGGCGCTTCCTCGGCGAGGAGCTCTGGGAAGAGGATCTCAAGGACGAGCGCGGCTTTCGCGGCTTCCTCTACCGGCAGCTGCGCGTCATGGTCGTCATCGGGCGCAGCCTGCCGCGGGGCCAGATC
Organism: Candidatus Eiseniibacteriota bacterium; assembly: GCA_016867695.1. GTDB lineage: Bacteria > Eisenbacteria > RBG-16-71-46 > CAIMUX01 > WJJG01 > VGIY01. The sequence goes on from VGIY01000239.1 coordinate 2,529, forward strand.
CCGCTGCGCGCCTCGGCGATGACCATCGCCACGCTGCTCGCCCTGTTGCCGGGGATCGTCCTCGTCTTCTCCCTGCTCGGCGCCTTCGGCGGCCTCGAGAACCTGACCGCGGCGCTGCAGCGCTTCATTCTCGACAACCTGGTCACCGCCCGCCAGGAGGACGTCTCTTCCTTCCTGGCCCGCTACTTCGACGGCGCCCGCGCCTTCCAGGGCATCGGCCTGCTCTTCCTGCTCGGCGGCGTCTTCGGCCTGCTCGCCACCACCGAGGACGCCTTCAACCACATCTGGGGCATCAAGCGCGGCCGAGGCCTCTCGCAGAGGTTGACGACCTACACGACGATCGCCGTGCTCGGCCCGTTCCTGGCGGGCCTCAGCCTGACGATGACCGCCTCGCTGCAGAACGCGAACGCGCTGCGGCAGCTCGAGGCCTGGGGCCCGGCGGGACTGACGGGCTTCCTCTTCGGCCTCCTGCCGGTGCTGATCACCATCTTCGGCCTGACGCTGCTCTACTGGATCATGCCCAACGCGAAGGTCGGCATCGGCTCGGCCCTCGTCGGCGGCATCACCGCGGGGCTGCTCTGGGAGATCAGCAAGTGGGGCTTCGGGCTCTACCTCTCCACGGCCACGAACTACCGCACCCTGTACGGCCCGCTGGTGGCCATCCCGCTGCTCTTCCTCTGGATCCAGCTGAGCTGGACGATCGTGCTCTTCGGCGCGCTGCTGACCTTCGCCCGCGAAGCGGCCGACGACTTCCAGCTCGAGGAGGGCGCCGTCAGCGCGAGCTTCCGCGAGCGCCTGAAGGCGGCCGTGCGCTGCATGACCGCGATCGCCGCCGCTCACGTGCGCGGGGAAGCGGCCCCGGACGTGAAGCGGCTCTCCCAGACGCTGCGCATCCCGGTGCGGCTCGTGCGCGCCGCCGTCGGCGACTTGCTGGCCGGAGGCATCCTCCACGAGGTGATCCGCGACCGCGCGCGCGGGGAGGGCGGGCTGGTCCCCGCCCGCAACCTCCAGTCCCTGAGCGTCTTCGACGTCGTCGCCTGCATGCAGAACAGCGGCACGGCCGGGCCGGCCGCGGCGCACACGCTCGAGGCGCTGGAGGCCGAACGCATCGCGGCGGAGATGGATGCGGGGCTCGAGAGGCTCGGCGCCTCGCTCAGCTTCGCCCAGCTCGCCGAACGCACGGCCGTGCCGGCCGAGCGGAAGGCCCCCGGCCGGCCCGTGGAGCTGGTCGGGAAGCGCAACGGGCCGGCAGCTCCGCCGGACGCTGCGGAGCGCTGACGCGCCGCCGTCCCCCGGGCCCGCCTCCCCCCCGCCGATTCCGCGCCCCGGCCGATCGCTGCTGTTGAAGCGGGCTGGCCGTGGGGTATACTCCCCGGCTCGTGTTCGCGGGCACGATCCCGGGGCTCGCCGCCGGCGGGTCCCGCCGTCCGTCCGCCGTCCCCCCGAGAGAGCGGCGGCGAGCCCCGCGCGGAGGCAATCGTCATGGATGCGAACGACTTCGTGGTCGGCATCAGCGGCGAGGCGGGCGAGGGCGTCCTGGTCACCGGGGACCTCCTGACCCAGATCGCCGCGCGGGCCAACCTGCACATCAGCAGCACGCAGACCTTCCCCGCCGAGGTGCGCGGCGGCCAGTCCTTCGTGCAGATCCGCATTGGGGTCGACAGCGTCTACAACCCGGGCGACCGCCTCGACGTCATCGTCGCCTTCAGCCAGCTCGCCTACCACGCGGTCAAGAGCAGCGCCTCCAGCGAAGCCATCGTCTTCGTCGACGGAGACCCGGACGAGATCGACATCACCGCCATGTTCGGCGACTGGCGGGGCGGTCCCGTCTACGTCGTGCCGATGGGCAAGCTGGCCGCGGAGGTCGGCGAGAGGCGCGCCAAGAACATCGTCGCCCTGGGGGCGATCGCCGCCCATCTCGGCCTGCCGGGCGAGCATGGCGAGGCGCTGGTGCGCCGCTTCTTCGCCAAGAAGGGGGACGCGGTCGTGCGCCCCAACCTGGCCGCCCTCGAGGCTGGCCGCCGCTATGCGCTCGAGCGGCTGAAGAAGAGGGACATTCTCACCGTGCCGACCGTGCCCGGTGACGGCTACATGGTGATG
>VGIY01000240.1 GCA_016867695.1 Candidatus Eiseniibacteriota bacterium
TCCGGCCCCCGCTCGCCGACGACGAAGTCGATCAGGAAGGTGTCGATCTCCACCGCGAAGGGAGAGTTCGGCAAGGCGACGCGCTCCCCCCAGGGCACCCTCGTCGTCACCGGCGTCTCGAACGCCTGCCCCGCCCGGCCGTGCGGGCCCACGGCCGGCCGGGCGGGATCGCCTGGCGTGGCGCGCGCCGCCGCGGGCGCGGCGTCGGTGACGATGTCGATCGCCGCCAGGCGCGTCGGGTTCTGGCGATACGAATTCTGATAGAAGCTGTAGCCGCGGTGGCGCAGCGGCTTGTTGACCTCGATCCGCGCGCTGCGGACGTCGCGTCCCCCCTCGCGCAGCGTCGCCGTCGAGACATAGGCAGAGACCCGGCCGCTGGGCGTCGTCTCGATGCGGAAGTCCTCGAGATGGAGCGCGAGGTCGGTGCCGGGCACGCCCGCGGTTGCGCCGGGGCGCAGCCAAAGCATGCGCGAGCTGCCCGAGATCCCCATGACGATCGCGCCGACGACGAGGAGCAGGAACCCCATGTGGGTGAACACCGGCCCAAGGCGCGCGAGGCCGAAGCGGGAGGCGGCCAGCTGGATCTCGCGACCCTCCGATCCGCCGGGCGCGGCGATCGATTCCTGGCGATGCAGGCGGAAGAGACGCCGGCGCAGGTATCCGGCCGCCAGATCCGGAGCGTCGCTCCGCGTGCGCCAGCGGACCGTCTCGGCCCCGTCGAAGACGGCGTCGGGAGCGGGCCCGATCCGCAGCGCCAGCCGCCAGGTGCGCCGCCAGCGCTTGATCGTGCAGGCGAGGAGACTCAGGGAGAGCAGCGCCAGGAGCGCCTGGTAGCCGGGGCAGCGGAAGGGCCGGTCGGGCACGACGTTGACGAGGAGCCAGACGAGGGGCTCGTGCAGGCGTTCGGCATAGGCGGCGCGCGCCGCCTCGCCGCGCACCGGGATCTGATCGACGAGCACGATCCCGGCGATGCTCGCCGCCGCGAGGACGATCAGGATGGCGATGGCGAAGCCGGTGTTGCCGAGCAGCTCGTAGAGGTCCGCGAGGAGGCGGCGCAAGGGGCCCGGTCCGGGCTGGGCGGCGTTGGGCGACGGCATCCTTTTCCTCTGGACGGCCGGTGAAGGGGGGAGAGTAGCGGATCCGGGGCGCGGAGGCAGCAGGCAATTGTGCTGCATCACCGGGAATCGTGCTGCATCACCGTCTGGTTGGACTGCGCGCAGGGGACATGCGCCTGGCCGCTCGGCTGGCGGCCCAGATGAGCGGCCGGGGCGGTGGCCCCATCCGCTCCTCCCGGTCCGGCTGCCGCTCGGGGACATCGGGCACCGCCCTTGCCCCGATGACCGGGAAGCGCGTAGGGTCCGCGAGCGATGAGCGCAGACGATTCCACGCCCGGCTATCCCTGGTACCGGGAGGGCCTGCGATTCGAGTGCCTCCGCTGCGGGCGCTGCTGCACCGGGGCGCCCGGGGACGTCTGGGTCAGCGAGGAGGAGATCCGCGCGCTGGCGGAGCATCTCGGGATGACCGAGGCGGCCTTGCGCCGCGTCCACCTGAAGGCGAGTCTCTGGATCCAGGCGCGCCTGCGCGAGAAGGCCGATCACGACTGCACCTTCTACGACGCCGCGGGCGGGTGTCTCGCCTACGCCGTGCGCCCGCGCCAGTGCCGGACCTGGCCCTTCTGGCGCCAGACGCTGCGCTCCCCGGAGGCGTGGGCCGACGCGGCGCGCGGATGCCCGGGGATGAATCGGGGTCGGCTGCACGCGCTCGAGGAGATCGAGCGCTGTCGCCGCGAGGATGGCCTGCCCGGCGAGTGAAGGCGCTCCCGCGCGGCGCCTGCGCGCCTGCTCCCGCCCCGCCGGCTCGCCCGGTGCCGACCGCGGCCCGCCCGCTCCCGCGCCGCCCGGGCGCCGGCGCGGCGTCTCGGGCGCCGGCGCGCGCAAGCCCGCCGCGCCCCCCTACAAGCCGATCTGGAACCCCAGACTGGCCACTTCGGCGCGCTCGAAGAGCGGCGGCAGGGCCCCGTGGACCAGCTTGATGAGCACGGCCGTCCGCGTGTCGCGGTCCACGTACCAGCGCCAGGCCACTTCCACGTTCGACCGTCGCGAGCGGTCCTCCAGATCGTGGAAGACGCGATGGCGCAGGAGAACATCGAGCGGGCGTAGCAGCGGCGCGACGGCGACGAGCTCAAGATCCACGCGCCGGCGGTCCCAGGTCGACCCGTCCCGCGCGCGCACGCGGTGGATGCGCTTGTAGCCGACGCGCGCCGTCGGCGGCAGGAAGCCGCGCGGCATCTCGATCAGCCGGTGCCAGAGGAGCAGCGGCCAGTCGAGGAAGGGGATCGAGAAGGTCGCCGCCGGCCCGGCGGTGAAGTCGACCCAGCGGGCATCCTGATCGCTCTCGATGCCTGCCGGGCTGAGCTGAAAACCGAAGGCGTGCACGTGACGGCCGCCGCGCGTCGGGCCCGGCAGCGAGTAGGTCCGCAGCCACGAGCAGCGCAGGTCGGCGTCGAGGGCGTTGTGCACCCGGCGCGGGCTCTTGCGCACGGCGAGCATGCCGTCCACTGCCAGCCCGCAGCGGATCGCGTCCGCGCCCAGCCTCTCGCGCGCCACGGGAACGCTCAGCTGCGCCTGCACGTCGACGCCGACCTTGTCGCTCTCCCCCTCGAGCGTGCGCAGGTCCAGCGTGCCGCTCGCGTGGCGGTCGACGAAACGGACGAAGCGGACGAAGCCCTCCGCCGGGGCGGCGCCGGGATCGAGCGGCGCGACCTTCACCCGCCCGGTGGAGACTCCGGGCAGCCGCACCCAGAGCGTGTAGGTACAGGCGGGATCGAGCGGGGCGTGGAGCACGGCGCCCAGGCTGTGGCCCTCGCGCTCGCCGACGCCGCGCCAGACGGCCCGGCGCACGGCGAGCGGTTGCCCCGGGCCGCAGGAGGAGCGAAGCTCGTAGCGCGCCGGCTGGCCGGCGAGATCCACGGGAACCTCGACCGGCCGGCCCTCCTTGTCGCCGAAGAGGACGACGATGTCGTAGCGATCGCCCGCCTCGCCGGCGCGATCGGCCGGCGTCCTCTCCAGGAAGGCGGTCGATCCCGCCGACGCCGCGGCGGCGCTCGCCGTCGCGCCCAGCCCGCCATGCGCGCAGGCGAGGGCGGGCAGCAGGATCGCGAGCCGCAGGGCCGGCGGAATCCTCCCGCCGGGCCGGCGCGCGGCGCGCCTTCGTCCCGCTGACGCCGAGGTCTCCCGGGGGGCGGATGCCGCCCCGGCAGCCCCTCGGGGCGGGCGTGTGGAAGCGGGGGCCCTCCCGCTCGCCGCGCCACTCGCCTTCCCGCTCCCCGCAGAGCGTGCCTTCCCCGCCGCTCGGCGCGCGGACGCCGCGCCGCTCGCCTTCTCCGCCGCTCGCTGCGCGCCGGTGGCCGTCTCCGGCTCGGCGATCGGCATGACCGCCGCGGCGATCCGGTCGCGGATCGAGAGCATCTTGCGGTTGCGGTTCTCGAAGAACTCGGGCGTGAGGCCGTCGATGCGCAAACCCTCGCGCCGGAAGAGGTCCTCCAGCACCACCGTCACGGTCTCGCGCCAGAAGGTCGGCCAGTCGGACGGCGCCGGGTCGGCGAAGACACTCTTGATGCGCGTGTCGAGGAACTCCTCCAGCGAGGGCAGGGGCGGTGCGCGACGAACGACGAAGTAGACTGCGGTGTAGAGGATCTGCGCGACGCGCGCCCGGGTCATGGGTCCGCCTGGATCTCGCTCGCCGAAGGGATACGGTTCCACCAGACGCGCCTGACGATACCGTCTTCGAGGAGGAAGGTCACGGGCAATCGGCGGTAGTACTGGCGCAGGACCCTGGGGGGCGCGTAGCCGGTGGGGAAGTTGGGCAGGTGCTGGAGCCGCCAGCGCTGCGCCTCCAGGGCGGTCCCGGGGCAGACGGCCGCGACGCGGACGCCCGTGCCGAGCGCGGCGAAGGCCTTGAGCGACTCGACGCCAGCGTCGCAGGCGGGGCAGTCGCGGTCGACGAGGGCCAACAGGAGCCGCCCTTCGTCCACCCCCTGCGGAAGGCCCGAGGCCGCCATATCCGACAAATCCGTCCCTGGGCGTACGCCGGTGACCGGCCCGTCGATGGGCAGCGCCGTGCCGAAGCCGATCAGGACGAGCACGGGAAGCAGCAGGAGGGCGAAGAACGACCACTGCCGCGGCCTAGTGCGGGCTCCCCGCGCGAGGAAGAAGGCGGCCAGGGAGGCGCCGATCACGACGGCGTCCTGGATGATCACCTCCCGCGGGCCCCGCTCGATCAGGCGCCCGAAGCAGCCGCAGTCCTGGACATTGCCGTGCGCCCAGGCCCAGGCCGTGGCGAAGATGAAGCCCAGCATGAGCAGGACGTTCAGCAGGAGCGTGACCCGCGGCAGGACGAAGGCGACGAGCGCCGCGCCCAGCGCCAGCTCGCCGGCGATGAACGCGTAGGCCAGAAACGCCGACCAGGACTCGGGGGTCAGGCGGTGGGCGGTGATCTCCTGGGCGAAGAGCTCGGGATCGCCCGCCTTGAAGAAGGCGGCGAGCAGCAGGATCCCGGCGGCGATCAGGGTGAGCAGATAGGCGACGCCGTGCTGCCAGTTCTTGCGCATGGTTCTCCCCGCCGCC